>DATCUG010000648.1:0-9227 GCA_036567525.1 Streptosporangiaceae bacterium
CTGATCGCCGGCCCGGAGGGGTATCCGCTGGCCGGCCCGGCCAGCCCGGGCCAGCCCGCCGTGCTGGCCGTGGACTGCGACCTGGCCCGGGCCCGGGACAAGCGGATCAACGAGAACAACGACCTGCTGGCCGACCGCCGCGCGGACCTCTACGGGTAGCGGGCGCCGGTGACCGTGACGCGCAGCGCGTACACGGACGTGGTGGCGCAGATGAACAGGTGGTTGTGCTGCGCTCCGCCGAACACCAGGTTGGCCACGGTCTCCGGAACGTGCAGCTTGCCGAGCAGCGTGCCGTCCGGGTCGAAGCAGTGCAGCCCGTCCCCGGCCGCGGCCCAGATCCGGCCCGCGCTGTCCACCCGCAGGCCGTCGAACGTGCCTGCGGTGCAGCGGGCGAACACGTCGCCGCCGGTGAGCCGGCCGTCGGTGACCCCGAACAGCCGGATGTGCCGTTCCTCGCTGTCCGAGATGTAGAGCTGCCGCTCGTCGCGGCTGAAGGCCAGCCCGTTGGGCTGAGTGAAGTCGCCGGCCGCCAGCTCGACCCGGCCCGAGCCGGGGTCGATCCGGTACACGTGGCTGGCGCCGATCTCGCTGTCCGCCTGGTGCCCTTCGTAGTCGGTCGCGATGCCGTACGTCGGGTCGGTGAACCAGATCGCGCCGCCGGCCTGTTCCACTACGTCGTTCGGGCTGTTCAGCCGCTTGCCCTGGTAGCGGTCGGCCAGCACGGTGACCGAGCCGTCCGGCTCGTCCCTGGTCACCTGCCGGCTGCCATGCTCGCAGCTGACCAGCCGGCCGCGCCGGTCCACGGTGTGCCCGTTGGCGAACCGGGCGGGCTGCCGGAACACACCGACCGCGCCGGTGGTCTCATCCCAGCGCAGCAGCCGGTCATTGGGGATGTCGCTGAACACCAGGTACCGCCCGGCCGGGAAGTAGGCCGGACCCTCGGTCCACCGGCAGCCGGTGTGCAGCACCTCCATCCGGCGGTCGCCGCGGCAGCCGCGGAACCGCTCGTCGAGCAGCTCGAACCGGGCCGGGATCGTCTCGGTCACGACGCCGACGGCTCGTCCGCCCGGTCCCGGATCAGGATGCCGAGCAGCCAGCCCACGATCCCGACGATGATCGCGCCCCAGAACGCGGCCCAGAAGCCGGTGATGTGGAACGGCAGCGAGAGCTTGCCCGCGACCCAGCTGGTCAGCCACAGCAGCAGGCCGTTGACCACCAGGCCGATCAGGCCCAGGGTGAGCACGTAGAACAGGCAGCCAATGGTCTTGACGATCGGCTTGATGATCGCGTTGACCAGGCCGAAGATGACCGCGACGACCAGCAGCGTGACAATCTTGGCCAGCGTGCTGCCGGGGCCGAGGTGGATACCGGGCACCAGCCAGGTGGCCACGGCGAGCGCGACGGCGGTCACGACCGCCCGGATCAGGACATGCATGGTGCAATCCTGCCATCAGCCGGGCAGCGCGCGGGCCAGCCGCGCAGCCGGGACATAGCCGACAAGCCCGAAACGCCTAAGCAAATTAGTAATAGGAATGGCGCTGCAATTCGCGCTTTGACTGGACATCCCGCCGTGGTCCATGCCACGATGACAAAGGCTCAGGCAGAGGCGGGAGGCCACTGGTGGTGGTCGCCTGCTTGCCTGTGTTTGGGGGAATGGGGCTTCGCCGCCTCGTTCCCCGGGGGGAGCACAAGGGCGGGCGCCGGGCCGGGATCGGCTGCGGGCCATTGGGCAATGGCCAGGCTAATGCCAGCATCGTGTCCGTGGTGAGGGGGGATTTAACTGTGGGCTGTGTCTGGCAATCGGCATACCCTCCTGACGAGCGGTTCACCGATCCGCGGGTGCACCGGTTCTCGCCCCGGCACCGGAAACCTGCCCGGCTGGTCCGGATGGCCCGCGCCGCCACCCCGGTGATGTTGCGGCTGCGGGCCAGGCTATTTCCACCGGAAATGCACGAAGAGCCGGCCGAAGTTCTTTGAGTCCTTCTCGACCCGCGAGTACAGCGCCTTGATTTCTTTCTGCTCGAGGAACCGCAGGACATGTTTTTTCAGCTGGCCTGACCCCTTGCCCGGAATGATCTCCACGACCGGCGCCTTCTTCGCGACCGCCTCATCGATGATCTCGCGCAGGGCCCGGTCGATGTCCGCCCCGCGGTTGTAGATGTCGTGCAAGTCCAGCTTGAGCTTCATGGCCTCATCTTTCCCCGGACGGCAGCAGTTGCAGGCGGCGCATCACCTCATCGGCGATGACGGCCGGGGACTGGCCGGTCTCCGTCACCACCAGCAGGCGTTCGGAAGGCTGCGGGTTTTCCAGGACGGCCAGCTGGCTATCCAGCAGCGTGGCCGGGAAGAAGTGGCCGTGCCGGGCGCTTATCCGCCCGGTCAGTATCTCCCGGCTGACGTCCAGGAACACGATCCGCACCGCCGGCCGGCCCGCGGTGAGCTGATCGCGGTAACCGCGCCTGAGCAGGCTGCAGGCCAGCACGGCCGACTGGCCAGCCTCCAGGTAGCCGTCGATCCGGGCGGTCACCGCGGCCAGCCAGGGCTGCCGGTCCGCGTCGTCCAGCGGCAGGCCGGCGTGCATCTTGGTCACGTTCGCGACCGGGTGCAGCGAGTCCCCGTCGGTGAATGGCCAGCCGAGGTGGCCCGCGATCAGGGTGCCCACCGTCGACTTGCCGCTGGCGGCCACGCCGGCCACGACCACAATCATGCCGCGAGCCTACCGGCGGCCCGGCCGCTGTCCCTCGCGGTCGGCCGCTCCCGCTGTTAGTGTCAGGAACACCATCCGGGCGGCAGGTGGGAGCCGCCCCTGGCCACCTGGAGATGGGATGCGAGTGCGCCGCCACCTGTCCATCGCCGCAGGTACGGCTGCGGTAGCGGCCGCTGTGGCGGGCGGTCCGGCGGCCGCGGCCGGCGGCTCAGCGGCGGCCAGCGGTGGCGGCCCAGCGGCGGCCGTGGTGCGGATCAGCCCGGACGCGGTGCATGCCATGCCGGTGGACCGGGCCGGGCCGCCCAGCACGCAGACCTGTGAGTCCCAGTTCAAGATCGCCTGCTATACGCCGGTCCAGGTACAGCAGGCCTACAACACGCCGCGGCTGTACCGCCAGGGCATCACCGGCGCGGGCCAGACCATCGTCATCGTGGACTCGTTCGGCTCGCCGACGGTCCAGGCCGACCTGGCCAAGTTCGACGCCACGTTCCACCTGCCGGCGCCGCCGCACTTCGTCATCGCCCAGCCGGCCGGCAAAGTACCGCCTTACCAGGCCAACGCCAACCGGGAGGGCTGGGCCGGCGAGACCGACCTGGATGTCGAGTACGCGCACGCGATGGCCCCGGGCGCCAACATCCTGCTGGTCGAGACGCCGACCTCGGAGAACGAGGGGACGACCGGCTTCCCGCAGATCGTCAAGGCCGAAGAGTCCGTGATCAACGCCCACCTGGCCAGCGTGATCAGCCAGAGCTTCAGCGCCACCGAGCAGACCTTCGCGTCCAAGCAGGCGCTGCTCAACCTGCGCGGCGCCTACGTCGACGCGGCCAGGCACGGC
This sequence comes from Streptosporangiaceae bacterium, assembly GCA_036567525.1. Taxonomy (GTDB): domain Bacteria; phylum Actinomycetota; class Actinomycetes; order Streptosporangiales; family Streptosporangiaceae; genus RYN-230. Next base: position 3,543 of record DATCUG010000648.1, read on the forward strand.
GTGACCGTGCTGGCCGCCTCGGGGGACAGCGGCGCGGCCGACGTCAAGTTCGACCAGACCACCTACTACCTGCACCCGGTCACCTCATGGCCGGACAGCGACCCGCTGGTGACCGGGGTGGGCGGTACCCAGCTGCACGAGCCGGTGCGCGGCGGGGCGCCGTGGACATCCACCGTGTGGAACGACACCTACAACCTGCCGACCAACCGGTACATCTTCGGCAATGACGGGCCGAACCCGCTGGCCGGCGGGGGCGGCAAGTCAGTGATCTTCGCCCGGCCGCGGTACCAGAACGGGGTCAGCGGCGTGGTCGGCGGCCAGCGCGGCGTGCCGGACATTTCGATGAGCGGGGCCTGCAACGGCGCGGTGGACATGTACCAGAGCTTCCCCGGCCAGACGGCCGGCTGGTACCCGACGTGCGGCACCAGCGAAGCCACCCCGCTGTTCGCCGGGGTGGTCGCGCTGGCCGACCAGATCGCCGGGCACCCGCTGGGCCTGATCAATCCCGCGCTGTACCAGATGTCCGCCGCCCACCGGTGGGGCATCGTAGACGTGGTCAAGGGGAACAACACCGTCTCGTTCCTGCAGAGCGGCGAGCACACGGTCCGGGGGTTCGCCGCGCGCCCCGGCTATGACCTGGCCTCCGGCGTGGGCACGGTGAACGCCTATTACTTCGCCTACCGGCTGGCGGGCAAGGAGCCGGCGCCGGTCCCGTAACCCCGCCGCGCGCCCTACGGTGGTGCCATGAGCATGGCGACTGGTGCCGCCGGGACCGCCCTGCCCCCCGTGAAGGGGAGCCAGAGCGTCCTGGTGGTTGAGGATGATCCCGGGCTGGCCACCCAGCTGGTGCGCGGCCTGACCCGGGGTGGCTACAGCGTGGATCACGTGACGACCGGGCGGGAGGCGCTGTCTTCCGGGCGGCCCGATGTCGTGCTGCTGGACCTGGGGCTGCCGGACGTGGACGGGGTGACCGTGTGCCGCCGGCTCCGGGAGCGCTCGGACGCGGCCATCATCGTGGTGACCGCCCGCGGTGAGGAGCCGGAGCGGGTGCTGGCCCTGGACGCGGGCGCGGACGACTACCTGGTCAAGCCGTTCGGCCTGGCCGAGCTGCTGGCCCGGATCCGGGCCGTGCTGCGCCGGGTGCGGCCGGACGGCCAGGTGCTGCGGCACGGCCCGCTGACCGTGGACACCCGTACCCGCAAGGTCACCGTGCGCGGCCACGAAGTGGCGCTGACTCCTAAGGAGTTCGACATCCTGGAGTGCCTGGCCAGCGACCCGGGCCGGGTGATGAGCCGCCAGGAGATCCTGGAGGGCGCCTGGGACTCGCACTGGTACGGCCCGACCAAGGTGCTCGACGTGCACGTGGCGGCGCTGCGCCGCAAGCTCGATGTGCCCGGCCTGATCGAGACGGCGTACGGCAGGGGCTTCCGGCTCGGCGAGGTCTGATGGCCCGCCGCATCGTGCTCACGATGCTCGCCCTGATCGGCGCGCTGCTGGTCACGACGGTGGTGCCGCTTGGGCTGATCACCACCGGGCACGAGCGCAGCTCGTTCCGGGACGACACGGCGCTGTTCGCCCGGGCGCTGGCCGGTTTCGCCGAGGACCGGCTCGATGGTCATTTTCATAGCATTACGCTCACCAGGGCGCTGGTGCAGGCACAGCGTGCGGGGGAGCAGGTGCGGGTGTACGACAGCAGCCGCCGGGTGGTCATCAGCACTGGCGGCAGAGACCTGGGTGTCCCGGCCAGCCTGCTGACCGCCGCGCTGCACGGCCGGACCGTGGTAGACACCACCGGTGATGACCGGCTCCGGGTGATCGCCCCGGTGACCGGCGACCAGGGTAAGACGATCATCGGGGCGGTAGTGCTGTCCCGGTCCACCGGCGAGCTCGAGGAGCGGGTCGGCGTGCTGTGGGCCTGGCTGATCACGGTCGGCGCGGCCGGGCTGGCCGCGGCCGCGGTGGCCGCGATCATGCTGGCCCGCTGGGTCAGCCGCCCGCTCAGCGCGCTGGACGTGGCGGCGGAGCGGCTGGGCGGCGGGGCGCTGGACACCCGGTCGGCGGCCGGGCATGGGCCGCCCGAAGTCCGCCGGCTGGCGCAGAACTTCAACACGATGGCGGGCCGTCTGGAGTCGCTGGTGCACGGCAGCCGGGCGGCCATGGCCGACGTCTCGCACCAGCTGCGCACCCCGCTGGCCGCGCTGCGGCTCCGGCTGGATGTGCTCAGCCAGGACACCGACCCGGACACCGCCGAGGAGCTAGCCGGGGCACAGGGCGAGATCGCCCGGCTGTCCCACCTGGTGGACGGGCTGCTCGCGGTGGCCCGGGCGGAGAGCATGGTCCCCGAGCCGGTCAGCATCCAGGTGGACGAGGTGATCCGGGACCGGGTGGCGGCCTGGCGGCCGGTGGCCGAGGAACGCGCGGTCGAGCTGAGCTGCCCGGGCAGCGGGCCGGTCTGCGCCTTGGCCAGCCCGGGATACCTGGAGCAGGTGCTGGACAACCTGCTGGCCAACGCGCTGGATGCGGTGCCGTCCGGCGGCCAGGTGCGGATCGGCGCGCAGGCCGGCTCCGCCGGGGTCAGCGTGGTGGTCGCGGACAACGGCCCGGGGATGAGTCCCCGGCACCAGGACATGGCGTTCCGCCGGTTCTTCAGCGCCACGCCGGGCGGGGCCGGCCTGGGGCTGGCCATCGTGCACCGGCTGGTCACCGCGAACGGCGGGTCGGCCGAGCTGTCCGACACCCCGGGCGGCGGGCTCACCGTCACGCTGCGCCTGCTGCCTGGGCGATCCGACTGAGGTCGGACATTTCCTTACCAGTTCTGAACGGCTCCTGAACCAGTTCCGGGCGTTCCGCCACGCACGCTGGATGCGGCGGCACCTGGGGAGGACGTGATCTGATGGCCAGCAGCCCACGGCACGCGGTTGCGCGGCACGCTGCCGCGGCGCCGCGGACCGGGCTGGACCGGACCGGCGGCGCCGAGGGCAACGAGCGGCTGACCGCCGCGACCGGCGCCGTGCTGCTGGTGCTGTTCGCCGCCGAGGGATTCACCATCCTGTCCGTCCATCAGCTGATCACCGTGCACTTCTTCCTGGGCATGCTGCTGATCGGCCCGGTGCTGCTCAAGGCGGTCTCGGTCTGCTACCGGTTCGCCCGGTACTACACGGGGGCCACCGAATACCGGCGCAAGGGTCCGCCCGCCCCGCTGCTCCGGGTGCTCGGGCCGGTGGTGCTGGGCACCTCGCTCGGCGTGCTGGGCACCGGCGTCATGCTGGCCGCCGACCGGCCGGCCCTCGGACCGTGGCTGTTCCTGCACAAGGCGTGCTTCGTGCTGTGGTTCGGCGCGATGACCATCCACGTGCTGGCCTACGTGTGGCGGCTGCCCGGCCTGATCGGCGCTGACCTGATGGGCAGCCCCGGGGTGGCCCGGACCCGGCGGGTGCTGGCCGGCCGGGGCGCACGCTGGCTGCTGCTGGCCGCCTCGATCCTGGCCGGCCTGCTCATCGCGCTGACCACCGTGCACCTGGCCGCACCGTGGCAGGGCGTCCAGCACTTCGGCTGAGCCAGCGGCTACGCTTCGTAGTCGAAGATCAGGGCCAGCGCGTCGTCCAGCTTGCGCATCGTCTCCTGGGCCAGCGTGCCGACCCGGTCACCGGACAGCCGGTTGCGCCGCACCCGCACCGCCGAGTAGGACTCCAGATGCCCCGGGACCGGGTCATCCCGGCTGAGCGCCACCACATAGGGGGTCTCGGTCAGGTCCGGCCGGTCACTCACCTTGACCACCACCGGATGCCCGGTGATCGCGTTGAACCCGTCGTTGCTGACGATGGCCACGTAACCGGCCCGCGCTACCCCCTTGTACGCGTAGATGTCACCGCGGTTCACGCGGCGCCCTTACCAGCCCCTGGTGGGAAGTCGTGCACGTTGGCCTCGGTCCAGTCCGCCCAGTCGTGCCCGGTGATCCGGTCAGCCTCGGCGATGGCGCTGGCTGCGTCGCGCTGGATCTTCTCCCGGGCGGCCCGGGTCATCCAGGCCGACATGCTCAGCCCGGCGCGGTCAGCCTCGGCCCGGGCCTGCCGGTAGGCCCGCTCGCCCATGCTGATGCTGAAAGTCTTCACAGACATGCTCACAACGCTAGCAATGATGCCGCTGTGAACCGGGAGAAATGCCTAAGCTTGCCGGGTCTGCCCAGGTCAGGACGATGCGGCGGCTAGCGCGACGACGGCCTCGCCGGTGTAGGCCAGCGCGGTCAGCGTCTCCTGCAGGTACAGTTCCACGCTGGTCGCGTCGTGGCTCAGGTAGCCGATCGAGATGTCCTGGCCCAGGTACAGCGCGAAGTCGCCGCCCCGGGTGGTCAGCACGAACGCGCCCTCGATGGCCGGCGCCCAGACGATCTCACCGTTGATCAGCCGCCTGATGTGCTCGTGCACCGGGTACCCGTGGTCCCGGGTCTCGCTCACCGCGGTGTACGCGTCCGCGCTGAGCAGCACCGAGTAGGGCCCGTTGACCCCGGCCTCACGCAGGTGCCGGAGCGCCTCGGCGATCGCCTCCGGGTAGCTGAGCACGTTGGCGGGCAGCGTCATGGCCGGGTTGCTGGCCGCCGCCCGGATGCCCGGGATCTGAGCCGCCGGGTAACCCTCGAAGATGGCCCGGTCCTCGGCGAACGCGATCAGCCGGGCGGCGTCCTTGACCGGCTGCCAGTCCGAGTCCTGCGCGCCCCGCTCCACATCGTCCACGGCCGCCCGGTCCACCCGGAACGGCACCCGGAGCTCGGTCAGCTGCGCCACCTGCCGCTGCCGGGCCAGGATGCCCTGCTGCGGTGCCTCGATCTCCTGCAGGTGCCCGGTACCGACGGCGGAGTAGGCGTCGCCCGACGGGCCGTGCACGTCCACCACCCGGCGCCCGGCCAGGTTGCGCTTGAGGGTGCGGGCGGCTTCCTCTTCGATCTGCGCCCACGCGGCGCTGGATATCGGGGCGAGCTCGCGGTGCAGGTTGTTCATGCTGCGACTTCCCTGTCGAGGCGGGACCAGCGTGATGGGCGGTACCGTCTGAGCCTACAGGTCACCCACCCAGCGCTCCCCAGCGTGCCCGCGGTAATGGCGCAACCGCCATTGGCGGTCCATTGACACTAATACCAAGCAAGCGCATGCTTGGTTTGCCCGCGGGCCTGGAGGGGTCTGGAGAGAGCCTGGAAGGGTCTGGAGGGGTCGGCATGGCAGAACAGGGCTTAACCCGGCGTCATCGAGCCGGCCCTGTTCAACGGAAAGCTGCTGGGCAGCCAGCTGGCCAACCTCAACCCGCCGTACCTCGCGGTGCCGTCGGGCGAGGTGGTGTACAGCGCGGACTACAAGTGGATCGTGCTGGCCGCGGTCAGCGCCCAGGGCGCCGCGGTGGCCGCCGAAACCGTCAGCCGGTACCTGGCCGCCGAACTGGACGGCATCAACCCACCGCTGACCATGGGCCAGGCGCTGGCCGGCGGGCTGCGGGCCGGTCTGCTGTCTGCCGGGGTGCCGGTCTGGCTGAGCACCCCGCTGACCGGACTGGTGCGGGGCAGTACCGGCCGGGTCACCGGGGTCACCGCGACCCAGGGCGGCACCCAGCTCACCATCAACGCGACCCGCGGCGTGATCATCGGGTCCGGCGGGTTCGAGCACAACCTGGCCATGCGGGACCAGTACGAGCAGCAGCCGA
>DATCUG010000649.1:0-6844 GCA_036567525.1 Streptosporangiaceae bacterium
AACCCGGAGATCGCGCAGGCCCTGTTCATCAGCGCCAAGACGGCCAGCGTGCACGTGTCCAACATCCTGGCCAAGCTGGGCGTCAGCGGCCGGGTGGAAGCGGCGGCGGTGGCGCACCGGCTGGGCGTCGGGCCCGAGCCGCGCTGAGCACCACCCTGGCTGATAACAGCAAGAGGCGGGGGACCCGCGAGCACCGGGGGACCCGCCGCGCTGAGCCGGGGGACCCGCCGGGCTGAGCCGGGGGACCCGCCGCGCTGAGCCGGGGACCCGCCGCGCTGAGGACCGCCGCCCGCGCCGCTAAGGACCCAGCCGGGCCCGGCTAAGCAGCAGCCCGGCCGATCTGAGCACCCGCCGCCGCCGGATTACCGCAGCCACCCGATGTGCCCGGTACCTCCTTAGCCCGACCGTGGAAGACATCACCGCGACACGGGGAGGACCTCCATGAGCATCGGGAACGCGCCGGACGGCACCATCCGGGCGGCGCTGCGCTACCCGGCTTTCCGCCGGCTGCTAGCCGGGCTGGCCGTCTCACAGATTGGTGACTGGCTGTACAACCTGGCCCTGGTGGCGCTGGTCTATCAGCGCACTCATTCGGCGCTCTGGGCCGGGATCACCACCGCGGCGCGGGTGGTGCCGATGGTGGCGCTGGGCCCGCTCGGCGGGGTGATCGCGGACCGGTTCGACCGGCGCCGGGTCATGGTGGTCTGCGACCTGATCCGGCTGGCCCTGATGGGCATGCTGGCGCTGGCCGCGCTGGGCCGGCCGCCGATCGTGATCTTCCCGGTGATCGCCGCGCTGGCCACCGCGGCCGGTGCGCCGTTCCTGCCGTCCGCGTCGGCCGTCACCCCGCGGCTGGTGCCGGACGCCGACCTGCCCGGCGCGAACGCCGCGCGGTCCGCGCTCACCGGCCTGGGCATCATCCTGGGCCCGGCTCTCGGCGGCGTCCTGCTGCTGCTCGGCACCCCAGTACTGGCCTTTGTGCTGAACGCCATTACCTTCGGCCTGTCTGCGCTCGCGGTACTGGCTATCCCGGCCAGCCCGGCGTTCCAGCCGGGAGGGACTGGCCAGCGCCCGGCCGGCCTGCTGCGTGACATCGCCGGCGGGGCGGCCGCGCTGCGCGCCCACCCGCAGGCGATCCGGCTGGTCGGCGCCGACATCATGTGCAGCCTGGTGTACGGGATGCAGACGGTGCTGCTCATCCTGGTCGCGCACCGGGCCGGGCTGGGCCTGCATGGCTACGGCTACCTGTTCGCCGGCATCGGGGCCGGCGGCCTGCTCGGCACCGCGCTGGCCAGCCGGGCCGCGCGCTGCCCGCACCCGCGCGCGGTGCTGCTGGCCGCGCTGGCCGCGGTCGGCCTGCCGATGGTGCTGCTGGCCTGGGTGTACCGGGCCGGACTGCACTGGCCGGCGCTGGCCATCGCGGCGGCGGCGGTCACCGGGGTGGGTGCGATCCTGGTCGAGATCCTGACCGAGACCAGCCTGCAGCGCAGCCTGCCGCCGGAGGTGTTCGGCCGGGCCTACGGCCTGGCGCTGCCCGCCGCGATCGCCGGCATCGCCGTCGGCTCGCTGGCCGCCCCGCTGCTGATCAGCCTGCTCGGCGGGACCGGCGCGCTGATCGCCTGCGGCGCCGGCGCCACCGGCTACGGCCTGCTGCTGGCCGTGCCGCGGCGCCGGCCCAGCGCGGCACCGGCACCGGCGGAGAACATGCTGGCCACGGCGGACGCCTGACCCTGCGGCAGCGATGGCGGCGGCCCCGGTGCGGGCCGCCGCTTTCGTCCGTGCCGCGACGGCCCGGGCGTGTGGCAGGCTTACCGCATGCCCGAGCGTTGGGAGTACGGCTCCCTGATGACCCTTGCGCTGGCCCCCAGCGAAACGCAGTCCCCCGAGCACATGGTCGGCATCCTGATCACCGCGCTGCAGGCCCGGCTGGTCGCCGTGGTCGAGCTGGGCGCGCTGATCCCCGGCGAGCGGTACGCGGTGCTGAACGCGGTCGGCCAGGAAGGCTGGATCATCACCGGCCCGGCGGTCCGCACCGACTTCAACCGGGGCGCCGCCATCCCGCTGGACAGCCTGCGGCTCGACCCGTGGATCGGGGAAGTGCTGTCCACCAGCCCAGTGGGCAAGTGGGCGCGCGGCTACTTCGAGTACCCGCTGCGCCGCCCGGCGCCGGCCGGCTGACCTCCCTGCGGGGTCAGCCGCCGGTGACCGTCGTCACGAACCAGGCCGCCTGGGCCAGCGCGCTGTCGGCCGCCGCGACCACGCCGGGCTGCAGCGCGAAGTCGTGCCACATGCCGGGCCACCGGGTGTAGCTGACGTCCGCCCCGGCGGCCGCGGCGCTCGCGGCCAGCAGGCCGGCGTCCGGTGCGAGCAGCTCGTCGTCGCCCGCCTGGATCAGCAGCGGCGGCAGGCCGTGGTGCGCGGCGCGCAGCGGCGAGACCGCCGGGTCAGCCCAGTTGGCCGGGTCGGTGTAAGCGCGGGCGCAGGCCTCCAGCCAGCCCGGGCTGAGCAGCACATCCCGGCGCACCAGGTCCGGGCGGGCCCGGCGGTCCCGGCCCAGGTCGAGCCAGGGCGAGAGCAGCATGCAGCCGGCCGGGAGCCCGCCCGGGCCAGCCCCCTTCCCGTCGGCGTCCCGCGTGGCCAGCAAGACTGCCAGCGCGAGACCGCCGCCGGCCGAGTCGCCGGACACCACGATGCTGGCCAGGCCGACCGGCCCGGCCAGGGCGTTAAGTATCTGGTGGGCGTCGTGCAGCGCGGCGGGATAGCGGTGCCCGGGCGCCAGCCGGTACTCAGGCAGGATGACCTGGCAGCCGGCCTGCGCGCTGAGCCGCGCGGCCCAGCCGCGGGCCAGCAGCGCCGAGCCCACGCAGTAGCCGCCGCCGTGGAAGTGCAGCACGGTCCGGCCAGGCCCGGCGCCCGGCGCCGACACCACCTCAGCCGGCACGCCGCCGATGACGGCCTGCCGCACGGTGCTGCCGCGGGGCAGCGGCGAGGCCCGCATCACCTGGTCCAGCCGCTGGCGCTGCACCGCCCAGGGCAGCTCTGGGTCGAGCACCCGCCGGCCGAGCTGGCGGATGCCCAGCCGGGCCACGGCGGGCGGCAGCCGCACGCTCATGCGGGCGCGCGCTTCGGCATGACCCGGTAGCTGGCCAGGTCGAAGTGCCGGACACGGCGCCGGTACCGGTACGTCTGGTCCGGCCAGTTGTTGGTGTTGCGGCCCGCGGCGGTGAGGTACCAGCTGTGGCAGCCGCTCTGCCACACCGACCGCCGGCTGGCCTGCTCCACCCAGGTATTGAACGCCTGCTGCACATCGGGCCGTACGTCGAGCCAGTCGAGCCCGGCCGAGTCAAGCGCCCGGAGGGCGCTGGCCACGTACCGGATCTGGGCTTCCAGCATGTAGATGATCGAGTTGCCACCGAGGTTGGTGTTCGGCCCGTACAGCATGAAGAAGTTCGGGAACCCGGACACGGTGATGCCGAGGTAGGCCTCGGCGCCGTCGCGCCAGGCCGCCTGCAGCGTCCGGCCGCCCAGCCCGGTGACCGCCATCGGCGCCAGGAAGTCCAGGGTCTGGTACCCGGTGCCGTAGACGAGCACGTCGGCCGGGTGGGTGGCGCCGCCCGCGGTGACCACCCCGCCGGGCGCGATGCGCTCGATCGGGTCGGTGACCAGCTCGACGTTGGGCCGGGTCAGCGTGGGGTACCAGTCGTCGGAGAACAGCACCCGCTTGCAGCCCAGCCGGTAGTCCGGGATGCACTTGGCCCGCAGCTCCGGGTCGGTGATCGCGCGGAGCTGACGGCGCCACATCGCCATCGGGGCGGCCTGCAGCCGGGGAGAGAGCACGAAGCCGCTGGTGAGCAACTCGCCGTAGAGGAAGATGCGCAGCCGGTCGGCCTTGCGCAGCACCGGCAGCCGGTCGTACAGGGCCAGCTCGCGAGCCCGGTAGGCCCGGTCCGCCTTGGGCAGGATGTACGGCGCGCTGCGCTGGAACACGGTCACCTGCGCGGCGGTCTTGGCGATCTCCGGCACGAACTGGATGGCGCTCGCCCCGGTGCCCAGCACGGCCACCCGCCGGCCGGCCAGGTCCACGCGGTGGTCCCAGCGGGCGGAGTGCCAGGACGGGCCGGCGAACTCGTCCCGGCCCGGGATGTCCGGCAGCCGGGGCCGGCCGAGCTGGCCGACCGCGGAGACGACCGAGCGGGCCTGCAACGTGCCGCCATCCTCCAGGGTGAGGATCCACCGCGCGTGCCGCTCGTCGAACTCGGCGGCCGCGACCCCGGCGCCGAACCGGAAGTGCCGGCCGAGCCCCCGCTCCGCGCACAGGCCGTGCAGGTAGCCGAGGATCTCCTGGCCCGGCGGGAAGCGGCGGGTCCAGCGTCCCGGCCGGCCCGAGTACGAGTACAGGTTGGACGGGATGTCGCAGCTCAGGCCGGGATAGGTGTTGTCCCGCCAGGTCCCGCCGAGGTCCGCGGCCCGGTCCACCACCAGGAAGTCGTCCAGGCCGGCCTGCTGCAGCGCGGCGGCCATGCCGATGCCGCCGAACCCGGCACCGACCACCACCACCCGATGCGTCGTCTGTGCTGGCATGGGCGCAGGATAAACGCCAGCCGGGGCGCCGTCACCTGTCCCGCGTCCGGGTCAGCGAATGCGGGCGGACAGAAAACAACGCCATAGCGAGGGGTATGCCTTAGCAAAAGGAGCTAATACGCGTATAATGTATACAGAATTCCTGCGGCTATGCGCTAGATGCGTGCGGATGCTGCTACGGAATTGGGTGATCGTGCCGATGCGCGGCGTGAGAACGCGTCATTGGTAAATGAAACTCGGGCCTATGCCTGGTATGCTGCGCAACCAAAGAGGGAGGGGGTCAGGATGGCTCAACAAGTGAGTGTTCTGCTGCTGTGCGACCTTCATGGCGGCGATGTCGAGGCAGTGGAGACTGTCTCGTTCGGGGTTGGCAACTCCTCGTACGAGATTGATGTGTGCGCGGCCGATGCTAAGGAACTCCGCAGCAAACTGGAACCGTTCATTGAACATGCCCGGCGCAGGACCGCCGGCAGTGCCCGGCGGCCCGGCCGGCGTGCCGCGGACCGCGCGCACACCGCGGAGATCCGGTCCTGGGCCAAGGAGCAGGGGCACCAGATCAGCGAACGCGGCCGTATCCCAGCCTCGGTGGTTGCGGAGTACGAGCAGAGTCACTGATCGGGGCACGGGCTGGCTTCTGTCATTTTTGCTCCCGACCGGTAACGCTCGGTCTATCCTGGACGCACGTCCGCCATGCAATAGTCCATCGCGAAAGTGGGCTGCCGTTATGCAGAACGGGCGGGCAGGTGACGGCTCGCGGGCGAACCCGCCAGCGACGGCCGAACCGGTGCGGTACTCGCTGCCGCCGGACACGGTGGTGTTCACCGGCCGGGCCAGCGAAGTGGAGTTCATCACCGGCGCCGTGGCGGCCGCCAGGAACCGCGGCGGGGTAATGAGCTGCACCATCGACGGCATGCCCGGACTGGGCAAGACCGCGTTAGCCATTCACGTCGCGCACCTGCTCCGGCCGCAATTCGCGGACCGGCAGCTGTTCATCGATCTGCACGGCTACACCCCCGGGCAGCTGCCGCTGACCCCGGAGGCGGCGCTGGCCAGCCTGCTCGCGGCGGTCGGCGTGGATGCCCGCAGCCTGCCGGCCCCGAGCCGCCTGGACGGCTGGGCAGCAGCTGGCTTTGTCAATTTGTTGTCGGTTGGTCACGCTCGGTGTACCTTGGAACGGTCCGCGATGCGCTGGTCCAGGGGCGGCGGTTATGCAGACCGGGCGGGTTTTCGTCTCACACACGTCCGACGCGGCCCGGTGGCCAGCCGGCCGGTCGTTCGTGCAGGCCGCCCTGGACGCGGTGGTCCGGGCCGGCCTGGTGCCGGTGGACATGCGCTACTTCGCGGCCGGCGAGCGGAAACCGGCCGACTACTGCCGGCAGCGCGTTCGCGGCTGTGACGTCTATGTCGGCGTGGTCGGATTCCGGTACGGGTCGACGGTGCCCGGCACGGCGGTGTCCTATACCGAGCTGGAATTCGCCGAGGCCGGGACGGCCGGGCTGCCCCGGCTGGTCTTCCTGCTGGCCGATGATTCCCAGGTACCACGGGACCTGATCGACGCGGATCGCGGCGCCGTGGACGCGTTCCGGCACCGGCTGCGGGCCGCCGGGCTGATCGTCCGGGAGTTCACCTCGGCGGCCAACCTCGAACTCGAGGTGTTCCACGCGCTCACCGACCTGGACGACAGCACGCTGCCGGCCGCCCCGGACACGGCCACGTCGGTGCGTTATTCACTGCCCGCGGACACCGCGGTGTTCACCGGCCGCGAGCAGGAAGTGGACCTCATCACCGGGGCGGTGGCCGTCGCCGCCGACCACGGCGCAGTGATGATCTATGCCATCAATGGCATGCCCGGGCTGGGCAAGACGGCATTGGCCATTCATGCCGCGCACCTGCTCCGGTCACAGTTCGCCGACCGGCAGTTGTTCATCGACCTGCACGGCCACACCCCGGGGCAGCAGCCAGTGACGCCGGCGGCCGCCTTAGCTGGCCTGCTCGCGGTGGCCGGGGTCGATGCCCGCCACCTGCCCGCGGATCTGGAGGCGCGGAACGCGCTGTGGCGGGACCGGATGGCAGGCCAGCACGCCCTGCTGGTCCTGGACAACGCGGCCAGCAGCCAGCAGGTCGCCCCGCTGCTCCCCGGGGACGAGAACTGCCTGGTCCTGGTGACCAGCCGCCGCCACCTCGGCGACCTGCCGGGCGTGGTGGTGCCGGTCATGCTGGACGTGCTGCAGCCCGGCGAGGCCGCGGAGATGTTCGGCCGGCT
>DATCUG010000650.1:0-12467 GCA_036567525.1 Streptosporangiaceae bacterium
ATCACGCCGCCGTCCGCGAGTCGCCGTCCCGGCCCTGGCCCGATGAAGAATTCCTGCGCTGGGCGCACGACCGGGGGCCGCTGTTCGCCCCCGGTCAGGGCTGGGCGTACTCGAACATTGGTTACCTGCTGCTGCGCAAGATCCTGGACCGGCACGGTGGGCTGGCCGCGTTCCTGCCCACACTGGGGTTCACCGCTGCCACGGTGGCCGAGGACCTGCCGGACTTCAGCCGCGCGGTCCCGGCCCGCAGCGCGCTGATCGGCGACGGCATTCACCCCGTCGCTGGCCGCTACCACCCCGGCTGGGTTGCGCACCGGACTGTGCTGACCTCGGCCCGGCAGCTGCACCGCTTCTGGAGCAGCCCGCCGCCGGCGTTCACCGACCTGGCGAACCTCGTCCCGCTGGGCGTCGATACCCGCGGATTCTTTGTCCACGCGACCTACGGGCTGGGCACGCTGGCCGACCCGCACAGCCCGTTCGGCCTGATCATCGGCCACGGCGGCGGCGGCCCGGGCTACTCGGCCGGGGCGTTCACGGCACCCGGCCAGGCCGCGGTGGCCATCGTCCTTGAGCCAGCCGAGGACTTCCCAGCCCAGGACCTAGCCGTTGAGCTGCTGAAAACCGCCGTCTCCCGGGCCCGCTGAGACGCCGGCTGGCCTGCCGGCCGATGTTGATGTTGAAAATGCGCACACTATAGGGGGTGCAATTTCAACATCAACATCTCGGGACAGAGCGGCTGAGGCTGCTGTGGCTGCTGGTGCCGCAGTGGCGGCCAGGGGACTGTTCAGCGACCGGTAGCTGACCCGGGGCGGCCAGTGTTCGCGCGGCGGGCGAAGATGGGTTTCCGCGCCGTCGCGTTCGGCCAGTCAGCACCGGGGTGAGCGGGTTCACTAGAGGCCATGCCGATGACGCGGAGCCGCCTCGCCTTACTGGCCGCGCTCGGCGTGGACAACTTCGGGTCCGGCCTGTTCCTGCCGGTGGTGCTGCTGTACGTGACCCGGGTGGTTGGGCTGCCGCTGGCGGTAGCCGGGACGGTGGTCGCGGTGGGCACGCTGGCCGGCCTGGCCGTGCCGCCGGTGGTGGGCCGCCTGGTGGACCGGGCCGGGCCGCGGCGGGTGGTGATCGGCGCCGAGTTGATGCAAGCGCTGGGCGCGGCCACCTACCTGGCCGCCCGCGGCACTTCAGCCGTGCTGGCGGCCGCGGTGCTGCTGGCAGCCGGGCAGCAGTCGTTCTACAGCGCGCTGTTCGCGCTGATCGCGGATGTGGCCGGGGACGGGCCCAAGGACCACCCGTACGCGGTGGCCGGCATGGTCCGCTCGGCCTGCTTCGGCCTGGGCGGCCTGGCCGCCGCGGGCCTGCTCAGCCTGGCTGGGCCGGAAGCTTACCGGCTGGCCGTGCTCACCGACGCGGTGAGCTTCCTGCTGTGTGCGCTGCTGCTGGCCCTGCTGGTGCGCGATCCGGCCGGCCCGCACCGGGCGGCCCGGGCGGCCCGGACGGCCCCGATGGCCCACGCGCTTCGGCGGGGCCGCGCAGAGGCGGCAGCCGGGGCAGCGGGCCCGGCCCGGCTCCGGTCCGACCGGCCGTTCCTGATCCTCATCGTGGCCACCGGCCTGGTCGTGCTGCCCTCCGACCTCTTCCTCAGCGGCATGTCCGTCTACCTGCTCAGCACGCTGCATACTCCGCCCTGGCTGCCGGGCGCGCTGCTGGCCGTGCTGACCGGGCTGAACAGTGTGGGTGCCACCGCCGCGCTGCGGGTCACCCGCAGGCTGCGCCGGACCACGGCGATGGCGTGGGGCGCGGGGCTGTACCTGCTGTGGTGCGCGGCCAGCCTGGCCGCGCTGGCCGTCCCGCCGGGCTGGCGGCCGACTGCGCTGATGGCGGGCACGCTGCTGCTGGCCGCGGCGGGACTGCTGTTCGGGTCCCGGGTCAACGCGCTAGCCGAGGCGGCCGCGCCGGCCCCGGCGCGGGGCCGGTACCTGGCCGCGTTCCAGTACGCGTTCACCGTGCCCGGGGTGATCGCGCCCGCGGTGGCCGGGCTGTTCTCGGTCGCGGTGTGGCTGCCCTGGCTGCTGGCCGGGCTCAGCGCGGGCCTGGCCGTGCTGGTGCTGCGCTGGCTGGCCGGGCGGTTGCCCGCCGCCGCGCTGCGGCCGGCCGCAGCCGGTGCGGGCACTCTCGATCGCGTGGCATAGTGAGGCATGGCTGCGCATACGCAGGTACTGTCCGCGGGCCCGCTGTTCTCCGGCCACGCTGCGCTCAGTGGCCATGCCGCGCTCGGTGTGGGCGGGCTGGCTCATTTCATCTGGCGGCTGTTCATCTGGCGGCTGCTCTGGCGCTGGAGCCTGCTGATCTGGCACATCAAGACGTTCGGCCCGATCATCCTGCTGCTGATCGTGCTGGCCGTGGCGATGTGGCTGGTGCTGCGCTCCCGGCGCCGGGCGGACCGGCGCCGGCCGGACTCCCCAGGCAACGGCGACCTGGGCGATCCCGGCCCGCGCGACTGGTAACCGCCAGGCCACGGCTAACCGTCAGGCCACGGTTAACCGTCAGGCCACGGTTAACCGTCAGAGCACGGCGCCGTCGTCCGGGCCGGAGTCGCGCGGCGGCCGGTCGCCCATCCGGATGACCAGGGTGGCGAAACCGGCGACGAACGCGGCCACGGCCAGGAACGCGGCCCAGCCCGGCACGGCCCAGCTCGCCATGGTGGCGATGAGCAGGTAGGCCGGCCCGCCGAACAGAGCGGCCCAGGCGCCCTTGGTCACCGGGTCGAGCGTGGGCAGCGGCGGCGGCACCGGGGGAACGAAGTCCCCCTCCTCCGAGCCCGAGCCCGAGGCCGAGGACGAAGCCGAGGACGGGGACGAAGGGGAGGCCGAGGCCGGTGGCGGCGGTGGCACCGGGCTGGCCGGCCGGATGATCCGCGGCTGGCTGGACCACCGGCCGGACCGCCCACCAGGCCCGGTGCCGAAGTCGAATTCCGAATCGCTGTCCTCGGTCAGTTCCAGCCGCAGATCTGGGTCGGTGTCCGGACCTGTGTCGGCGGCCGGGCTGGCGTGCGACGGCGTGGGCAGGTTCTCCCGGTCCGGCCACGGCGGCTCGCCGCCGGCCCGGTCGGGCTCGGCGGCGAAGTTCGCGATCAGGTCGTGCCAGGCGGATTCCTCACCGCTTGCGCCGGCGGCCACCCCGAACCCCCTCCCCGTTCACTCCGTTTCCGCGTGCGAGTGCGCGCGGACGAACTCGAGGCTCCCGGCGAAGATGGCCGGAGCATCATTATCCAGGGTGGCCACATGGTAGCTATCGGCGCAATCCCGGACATCTAGCTGGGTACCGGTCAGGCCGGCCCGGAGCACCCGCATGCTGGCCGGCCCGACCACGTGATCGACCGTGCTCCGGTAGATCAGCACCGGCTGGGTCACATCACCCAGCCGGGACTGGGTCAGCTTCCACAACGCGGGCAGCGTGGCCGCGGCGCGCACCGGCACTCGGGTGTAGCCGAGCTCGGTGACGCCTTCCTTCTTGATGTCACTGGCTATCCCGGGCAGCGACGGGACGACCAGCTTCAGCACCGGGGCCAGCAGGAACAGCTTGGTGTCCGGCGCCACCGACGGGTTGACCAGCACCAGCCCGCTGACCGCGGCACCACGGATCTCAGCCATCCGCAACGCCAGGCAGGCGCCCATGGACAGGCCCATGACGAAGATCTCGCTGGCCTGGCCGCGGAGCTCCTCGAAGGCCCGGTCCACCTCCGCGTACCAGTCCTCCCACCGGGTCCGGGCCATCTCCTGCCAGGCAGTGCCATGCCCGGGCAGCCGGGGCACCGATACGGTCAGCCCGGCCGCGGCCAGGTACTCGGCCCACGGGCGCAGCGAGCCGGGGGAGCCAGTGAATCCGTGGCAGAGCAGCACGCCGGTGCTGCCACCGGAGTGCAGGTAAGCTTCGGCGCCTGGCATGACTGGCATGACTGCATCGTCCTCCCGGAACCGGCGGCTGGCGGAGCGCTCTGGCATCGTCGCACGCCGCGCCGCGTATCGCACCGCAACAGGGGCATCCGCTTTCGGTCCATCTCGTGGCACGATGGGTGCGTGTTCTACTGGGTGGTCAAGGCGATTCTCCTGCCGTTCCTGAGGCTGATCTTCCGGCCCTGGGCCGAGGGCATCGAGAACGTCCCCCGGGAGGGGCCGGCCATCATCGCCAGCAACCACCTGTCGTTCGCGGATCACTTCTTCGGCCCGCTGCCGCTGCCGCGCAAAGTCACCTACCTGGCCAAGTCCGAGTACTTCACCGGGCGCGGCCTCAAGGGCCTGGTCAGCAAGGCGTTCTTCAGCGGCGTCGGGCAGATCCCGGTGGACCGGGCCGGCGGCCTGGCCAGCGAGCGCGCGCTGACCACCGGCCTGCGCGTGCTGGCCCAGGGCAAGCTGCTCGGCATCTACCCGGAGGGCACCCGGACCCCGGACGGGCGCCTGTACAAGGGCAAGACCGGGGTGGCCCGGCTGGCCCTGGAGTCCGGTGCGCCGGTCATCCCGTGCGCCATGTTCGGCACATTCGACCTGATGCCAGCCGGGAAGCTGCTGCCGCGGCTGCGCTTCCGGCCGGGCGTCCGGTACGGCAAGCCGCTGGATTTCTCCCGCTACGCCGGGCTGGAATCGGACCGGCTGGTGCTGCGCGCGGTGACCGACGAGATCATGTACGCGATCATGGACCTGGCCCGCCAGGAGTATGTGGACGAGGATGCGCAGCATGCCAAGGCGCGGCTGAAGGATGAGGTCAAGGCCGAGCGGCTGGCACACGCGGCGACTCAGGGTCCGCCGGGTAGCTAGCCCGGCCCGGCACCGCCCGGGCCCGGTACCGGGCCCGCCGCCGCTGCCTGGCCATCCGCCCGGCCCACTGGACGGCCAGGGCCAGCGCGAGCAGCGCCGCGGCCGCGATCCCGTCCAGCCAGAAATGGTTCGCGGTGACCACCACCGCGAGCAGGGTGAGCGCCGGGTAGCCGAGCGCGAGCCAGCGCCACCGGCTCTGGGACACCTGCACCATTACCAGCGCCACCAGCAGCGCCCAGCCGACATGCACCGAGGGCATCGCGGAGAGCTGGTCGGCGTTGAAGCCAGCCACCGAGCCGTAGACCGACTGGCCGTACTGCACGGCGGTGTCGATCATGTTGTCACCGGCCAGCATCCGTGGTGGCGCCACCGGCACCAGCTGGATGAGCAGCGCGCCCGCGGTGAACAGCACCAGCGTCGTCCGCACCTGCGGGTACTGCCGCCGGTGCCAGATATAGACCCACAGCAGGCACCCGATGACCACCGCGAAGTGCAGCCCCGCGTAATAAAGATTCATTGCCTGAACGGCTAGCGGGTGGCTAAGGAACGCCTGCTGGAGCCCGGCCTCGCTGGGCAGATGAACGGCGCGTTCCGCGTGCCAGATCCATTGCGCCCGGTCGATGGCCCCATCCGGGCCCATGACCGCGTAGCTGCCGGCTAGCTGCCACAGCGCGAACAGGGCCAGCAGTACCGCCGCCTCCTGCACGAAGCCGGCCGCGGCCCGGAGTCGCGGCCGGCTGGCCCGGCGGCAGCCCACCGCGGTGCCGCCCAGGCAAGCCGCGGTCACCGCCGCCGCCTGCCAGGACAACTCCAGGTTCACCATCGCGCCCCGACTCCCGTTCCCGTAACGCGGCGCCCGCCGTCCCCGCTGTACATCCCAGGTTTACCTGCTAGCCCACGGACCCTCATGGGTATTCCTGAGCGCTGCGGCGTGTCGTATCAGCCAGCTTTCGCCGGCTACTCAGCAAACGCTAAGGTTACGGCCCCTTGATGAAGGAGTTGGGTAGATGACTGACACGCCGCTGGGCACGGCAACCGCCCCTGGAACGACCGGCGGGCCGGGTGGGACGCCCGACGAGATTCTCGTCGCCTTCGCTGAGCCCGCCGCGCAGAACCGGCTCACTGTGCTGGTCCGGATCATCCTGGCCATCCCGCACCTGGTGGTGCTGTATGCGCTGAGCATCGCCGCCGAGGTCGTGCTGATCATCTGCTGGTTCGCCGCGCTGTTCCTGGGCCGGCTGCCGGAGGGACTGGCCGACTTCTTGTCCGGGTACCTGCGCTGGGTGACGCGGGTACAGGCCTACCTGCTGCTGCTCACCGACCAGTACCCGCCGTTCGCGCTGGGCGAGGTGGACTACCCGGTGCAGATCCTGCTGCGGCCGGGACGGCTGAACCGGCTGGCCGTGCTGTTCCGGATCATCCTGGCCATACCGGCTAGTCTGCTGGCCACCCTGGTGATCCTCGGCATGGAAACGATCGTCCTGTTCGTGACCTGGCTGATCGTGCTCATCATGGGCCGGATGCCGGGCGCGCTGTACCAGGCGTTCGCGGCCGGGCTGCGGTACTACCTCCGGTACTCCGGATATCTGTTCCTGCTGACCGGCACCTACCCGTGGGGCCTGTTCGGCGACCAGCCGGCGACGGTGACCGGGTGGCTCGGTGGCGGTCAGCCCTGGCGTCTGGTGCTGTCCAGCGCGGCCAAGGGCCTGGTCGGCATGTTTCTGGCCATCGGCGTGCTCGTCTTTGTCCTCTACGCGGTGCTGATCGGCGTGGCCATCTCGGCTAACAGCACGGTGAGCAAAGCCGAGGCCGGGCTGTCCGTGAAGACCGCGTACTCCTCGCTCAGCACCACCATGGCCGCGTTCGGCTCCAGTGTCTCCGGCTGCGCCGGCAAGCTCAGCTGCGTGAACCGGGTGGATGCCCGGATGTCCGGGGCGTTCGGGAAGTTCGGCTCGGACCTGCACGGCATCGCCATGCCCACCCCAGCGTCCAGCACGGCGTCGGCCACGGTGCAGTCGGACGCGAACCAGATCGCCACCGACTTCCAGCGGCTGTCTACCGCGTCCTCGGTCAGCCAGTACCAGCACACGGTGGCCAGCACCGGCCTGCAGGGACTGCTCAGCCAGTTCGACGCCGACTACCAGAGCCTGAACCAGGCGCTGGGGGTGGCCTGACCGTTCCTACACCTGGGCGGCCCGCCCTTGACCTCCCGCTCCTCCTTGTGCACACTGCGTGGTTATGATGCTACTTAGTGTGACACAAGGAGGTGGCGGGGATGACTGACATCCCGGCGGGAGCGGCCTACGCTCCTGGCCTGACCAGCGGCCCAGCCGGGTCTCCCGACGAGATCCTGGTCGCGTTCGCCGAGCCGGCCCACCAGAACCGGCTCACCGTGCTGGTCCGGATCATCCTGGCCATCCCGCACCTGGTCGTGCTGTGGGCGCTGGGCATCGCGGCCGAGATCGTGGTGATCATCTGCTGGTTCGCCGCGCTGTTCCTGGGCCGCCTGCCGGAAGGCCTGGCCGGCTTCCTCACCGGGTACCTGCGCTGGCTGGTCCGGGTGCAGGCGTACCTGTTCCTGCTCACTGACCGGTACCCGCCGTTCGAGCTTGGCCCGGCCGATTACCCGGTGCAGATCGAGCTGCGGCCAGGCCCACTGAACCGGCTGGCCGTGTTCTTCCGGCTCATCCTGGCCATCCCGGCCCACATCGTCACCATGCTGGTCATCCTCGGCATGGAAACCATCGTCATGTTCATCACCTGGCTGATCGTGCTCGTCGCCGGGCGGATGCCCCGGGCGCTGTATGAGGCCATCGCGGCCGGGCTGCGCTACTACATCCGGGCCACCGGGTACCTGTTCCTGGTCACCGCCACCTACCCGTGGGGGCTGTTCGGGGACCACGCGCCGCCGCCCGCGGCGGGCACCGGGTGGCTCGGCGGGAACGAGCCCTGGCGGCTGGTGCTGTCCAGCGGGGCCAAGGTCCTGGTCGGCATGTTCCTGGCCATCGGCGTGCTGGTCGCCGCGGGGTACGGGGCGCTGATCGGCGTGGCCGCCTCGAACAGGAACACGCCCACGACGGCCAGCGCCGGTTCTCCGCATGCGTCCGCACCCTGAACCGGATGCTGGGGGTGGTCTGAGCGCTAGTCGGCCAGGCTGGCCCAGCCTTTGACCCGGTCCACCGCGTGCCGCCAGCGGGCGTAGTCGGCCGCCCGCCGGCTGCCGGGCTCGAACCGCCGGTCCAGCCGCCAGGTGGCGGCGAGCTCGTCCCGGGAGGACCACGTCCCGGTGGCCAGCCCGGCCAGGAACGCGGCGCCGAGCGCGGTGGTCTCGCCCACCGCCGGGCGTTCCACCGGTAGCTGGAGCTGATCCGCCTGCAGCTGCATGAGCAGGTCGTTGGCGCTGGCCCCGCCGTCCGCCCGGAGGGCCCGGCCGTGCTGCCCGGTGGCCTCGGTCATCACATCGGCCACGTCGCGCACCTCGAACGTGATCGCCTCCAGGGTGGCCCGGACGAGGTGCGCCCGGGTGGTGCCCCGGGTGATGCCGAACACCGCGCCGCGGGCGTCCGGGTCCCAGTCCGGCGCACCCAGGCCGGTCAGCGCGGGCACGAACACCACGCCCGCGGAGTCCGGCACGCTGCGCGCCAGCGCCTCGCTCTGCGCCGCGTCGTCCAGCAGCCCGAGGCCGTCACGCAGCCACTGCACGGCCGCCCCGGTGACGAACACCGAGCCTTCCAGCGCGTAGGTCAGCTGGCCGCCGGCGTCCATCCAGGCCACCGTGGACAGCAGGCCAGCCGCCGAGCGGACGATGTCCGGGCCGGTGTTGGCCAGCACGAACGACCCGGTGCCGTAGGTGCACTTGGTGTCGCCGGGGGCGAAACAGGCCTGGCCGAACAGCGCGGCCTGCTGGTCGCCGGCCAGGCCGGCCACCGGCAGGGCCAGGCCGAGGAACGCGCCGGGATCGGTCTGCGCGGCTACCCCGGTGGACGGCACCACCTCGGGCAGCGCCCGCTGCGGCACCCGGAACAGCTCACACAGCTCCGCCGACCACTGGCCCGCCTGGATGTCGAACAGCAGTGTGCGGGACGCGTTGGACGCGTCCGTCACGTGCCGGGCACCGCTTGTCATCCGCGCGATCAGGTAAGAATCCACCGTGCCGGCCGCCAGCGTGCCGTCGGCCAGGCCCTGCCAGGTGGCGGGCTCGTGCTCGGCCAGCCAGGTAAGTTTCGTGCCGGTGAAGTACGGGTCCAGGCGCAGCCCGGTCAGCGTGGCCACCCGCGCCTCGTGCCCGGCCTCGCGGAGCTGGGCGCAGATCCGGGCCGTCCGGCGGTCCTGCCAGACGATGGCCCGCCGCGGGGCGGCCAGCGTGGCCCGGTCCCAGAGCACCGCGGTCTCCCGCTGGTTGGTGATGCCGATGCAGCTCACCGCGCCGCGGCCGGCCCCGTCCAGGGCCTGGCCGCAGGCCGCCAGGGTGGCCTGCCAGATGTCCTCGGGCAGGTGCTCGACCCAGCCCGGCTGCGGGAAGTACTGCCGGAACTCCTGATAGCCGCGGCTGGCCACCAGGCCGGCCTCGGTGACGACCAACGCGGTTACGCCGGTTGTGCCGGCATCGATAGCAAGCACGCTCATGGGCACTAGTGTTGCCTCTATGCGAGTCGGAGTGCTGACGGGTGGCGGAGACTGCCCAGGATTGAACGCGGTCATCAGGGCGCTGGTCCGGCGGGGAGCCCCAGAATTCGGGTTCGAATTCGTGGGCTTCCGTGACGGCTGGCGGGGACCGCTGGAGGGGGACACCGTACCCCTGGACGTGCAGGCGGTACGGGGCATCCTGCCGCGCGGCGGGACGATCCTGGGCTCGTCGCGGACCAACCCGCTGGCCGACAGCGCCAGCGCGGGTGGCCGGTCTGGCGTCGAGCGGATCAAGGACAACCTGGCCGCGCTCGGCGTGGACGCGCTGGTCGCGATCGGCGGCGAGGATACCCTGGGCGCGGCGACCCGGCTGTATGAGGCGGGCGTCCGGGTGGTCGGCGTGCCCAAGACCATCGACAACGACCTCGGCGCGACCGACTACACGTTCGGCTTCGACACCGCGGTGAACATCGCGATGGAGGCCATCGACCGGCTGCACACCACGGCCGAGAGCCACCACCGCGCGCTGATCTGCGAGGTGATGGGCCGGCACGCCGGCTGGATCGCGCTGCACGCGGGGATGGCCGGCGGGGCCAACGTCGTCCTGATCCCGGAGAAGCCGTTCAGCATCGAGAAGGTGTGCGCGTACGTGGAGCACCGGTTCGAGACCCGGTACGCGCCGATCGTCGTGGTCGCCGAAGGCGCCACCCCCCAGGACGACGATGTGACCGTGTCGGACCAGCGGCTGGACGCGTTCGGGCATGTCCGGCTGGGCGGCATTGGCAATCTGCTGGCCAGCGAGATCGAGAAGCGGACCGGCAAGGAGGCCCGCTGCACGGTACTCGGCCATATCCAGCGTGGCGGCACCCCCACGGCGTTCGACCGGGTGCTCGCGACCAGGTTCGGCGAGCATGCCATCGGCGCGGTCCAGGATGGAGCGTTCGGCATGATGGTGGCCTTGCGTGGTACGGACATCGTGCGTGTGCCGCTGACCGAAGCCACCCGGGAGATCAAGACTGTGCCGCCGGAGCGGTACGCGGAAGCCGAGGTCTTCTTCGGCTAGCGGACGCGGACCGCGACCAGGCAGGCGTCGTCGCTGGTGTCCGCGCGGGAGCTGCCCAGCAGGTAGTCGGCGAACTGGCCGATGTCCTGGACCGGCTGGCTGGCCAGGCGGCGCAGTGACTGCAGTGATTCGTCGATGGCCTCATCGCGGCGCTCGACCAGGCCGTCGGTGTACAGCAGCAGCGCGTCGCCCGGCACCAGTTCGGTGGTCATCTCCTGGTAGCGGCTGCCCGGGTCGGCGCCGACCAGCACCCCGGCCGGCGGCTGGAGCTCGGCGGCCACCCCGGCGCGGACCAGCAGCGGCGGCAGGTGGCCGGCCCGGGCCCAGCACAGGGTCCGGTCGGCCGGGCGGAACACGCCGCACACCACGGTGCCGACGATCCCGTCGGTCAGCTGGTACGCGACGTCGTTCAGCCAGCCGAGCAGCGCGGCGGGCCCGGCGCCGGTGATGGCCAGGCCGCGCAGCGTGTTGCGCAGCGCCACCATGCCGGTGACCGCGTCGATGCCGTGCCCGGCGATGTCCCCGACGACCAGCAGCACGCCGCCGCCGGGCAGCGGCACCGTGTCGTACCAGTCGCCGCTGACCAGGTTGCCCGGCCCGGCCGGGCGGTACCGCGCGGCCACATCCAGCCCGGGGATCTCGGCCGGCGCCGCGGCCTGCGGGGTAATGGCCTGCTGCAGCCGGACCGCCAGCCGGTGCTCCTCGGCGGCGCGTTCCTCGCTGTCGGCCAGCCGGTCGCGGGTGGCGGCGAACGCCACCTGAGTGTGATAGTCGGCAGACACGTCCTGGTAGGCGCCGCGCACCGCGATCAGGGTGCCGGCCTGGTCCACGACCGGCTCAGCGAACGCGCGGATCTGCCGGACGCTCTCGTCCTCGGCCCGGATGATCCGGAACACGGCGGCGGCCGGCCGCTTGTCGCGCAGCAGGGTGTCCCGGAACGTCTGTACCGCGGCCTGATCGTCGGCCGGGACGTGCGTGCTCAGCTCGCCGATCGGGACCGGGTCATCGGACGGCCGGCCGAACAGCGCGTAGGTCCGCTCGGTCCACAGCACATCCCCGGTGAGCAGGTTCTCCTCCCAGCCGCCGATCCGGCCCAGCCGCTGCGCCTGGTGGAGCAGGCTGCCGAGCCGTTCCAGCTCGTCGGCCCGCTGCCAGGCGATCACCACCCCGTCGTACAGCTGGGCGATGCGCACCTCCAGCATCGGGGTGAGCGTGCGGTCCCCGACCGGGGCGCTGAATACCGCCCCGGAGATGCGCTCGGGCTGGCCGGTGGCCAGCACCCGGACCGCCTGATCGAACAGGCCGCTGGCCAGCGCGGCGCTGGGATACATCTCGAGCAGCGGGCGGCCGGCGATGTCCGCCGCCGGCCGGCCGGCCGGGTCGGTGAACCCCTCGCTGAGATAGCTGATCAGGAAGTCGGTGACCTGCCCGCCGGTGCGTATCGCCTTGGCGTACATGGCGCTGCCCAGCAGCCCGTCCAGCAGGCTGAACGCCCAGGACGCGCGCTGGTCGGCGGCCAGCCCACCGGTGCGCAGCCGGGTGCCGACGGCCTGCGCGCACACGCCGGCCAACGCGCTGATCTGGCGGCGCAGCGGGTCACTGATGGCGCTGAGCGGCCCGGGCCAGCAGATCTCCAGGGCGCCGATGGGCCCCCCGGGACCAGGCAGCGGCAGCACCGCCCGGGCGCCGCACGGCCAGCTGCCGAGCAGCGAGAGGCCGGCCCGGCTGATCTCATCCGGGGGCCCGGCGGGCCACCAGGTTTCAGTCCCGTCGGCGGCGGCCCACAGCGCCGGGGTGCGCAGGTCCGGGTGGATACGCCGCCACCGGCTGGCGTCGCGGGCCGCGAAGCCAGCCTGCCCGGCCAGTTCCAGGCCACCGTCCGGCTCGGCCAGCCAGACCGCGACGGCGGCCACGCCCGTGGCGGCCAGGGCCTCTTCCAGCAGCGCGGTGGCGATGGCGGTGCCATC
>DATCUG010000651.1:0-2914 GCA_036567525.1 Streptosporangiaceae bacterium
ACGTCGGCGGCCCGCCAGTCGGCCGCGGCCCGGCCCTCGGCGGAGAACGTGGTCAGCGGGATCTGCGGCGCGGCGACCAGCTTGCGGCCCCACGGGTCGTCGATGTTGACCACCCCGATCCGGGTGTAGCCCGGGGTGAACAGGCTGGCCTTGGCCGCGAAGTAGTCCGCCATGTCGGCGTGGAAGTCCAGGTGATCCTGGGACAGGTTGGTAAATATGGCCACCTCATAGCTGGTGCCGGTGACCCGGCCCAGGGCCAGCGCGTGGCTGGACACCTCCATGGCGGCGGCGGTCACCCCGCGCTGCACCATCTCGGCCAGCAGCGCCTGCAGGTCGGTGGCCTCGGGGGTGGTGAGCAGGCTCGGCCGGACCTGGCCGGCCACCCGGGTCTCCACCCCGCCGGCCAGCCCGGTCAGGTGGCCGGACATCCGCAGCCCGGACTCCAGCAGGAAGGTGGTGGTCGACTTGCCGCTGGTCCCGGTGACCCCGATGAGCATCAGCCGGCTGGATGGGTCGCCATACACCCAGGAGGCCACCTCGCCGAGCCGGGCCCGCGGGTCGGCCACCACGAACACCGGCAGCCCGCAGTGCGTAGCCAGGCTCTTGCCGTCCGGGTCGGTGAGCACGGCCACCGCGCCCGCGTCCGCGGCGTCATCGCAGAACGCCGCGCCGTGGTGCTGGCGGCCGGGCAGCGCGGCGTACAGGTCGCCCGGCTGGACCCGGCGCGAGTCGTGCGTCACCCCGGACACCGTGACCGGGCCGCCCGGCCCGGCGAACGGGTCGGGCCCGGCCCGTCCGGTGCTCAGCCCGAGCAGCATGGCCAGCCCAGACAGCGGACGCGGCGGGGTGTCACGTGGAAGGAGAGCCGCAGGCACGCGCCGAGGTTACCTCTCATCACCGGCCCGTGAGCCTCACCTGTGGACGGTGGTTCCCGTCCGGCGGGATCTTCAGGGTCCGCAGCGCGAACTCCATCACCTTGTTGAACACCGGCCCCGCCACCTCGATGCCGAAGTAGCTGCCCTTGCGCGGGTTCTGCACGTTGACCGCGACC
Source organism: Streptosporangiaceae bacterium (assembly GCA_036567525.1). Lineage (GTDB taxonomy): Bacteria > Actinomycetota > Actinomycetes > Streptosporangiales > Streptosporangiaceae > RYN-230. The sequence goes on from DATCUG010000651.1 coordinate 1,052, forward strand.
ACCAGCTTCGGGTTGCTGGCCGGCGCGATGCCGATGACGCTGGATCCGTACAGGCACAGGCAGCCGCCCTTGGCCGGGTCGGCGATCTGCGCGGTGCCGGTCTTGGCCGCCACCGAATAGCCCGGTATCTCCGCCCACGGCTCGCCGACCTGCGCGTCCAGCCAGGGCACCTGCTGCAGGATGCCCATCATCTGGTGCGCCGTCTTGGCCTGGATGACCCGGTGGCCGGCTTGCTTCTGGCTCGGCACGTACTGGCCGGCCGCATTAGTGGTGCCCGCCACGATCGTCGGGCTGACCCGGATGCCGCCGTTCGCGATCGTCGCGTAGACGCTGGCCATCTGCACCGCGGTGACCGCGACGCCCTGACCGAACGACATCGTGTACCGGGTGTCGCCGGACCACTGCGACGTCGGGTACAGCAGGCCATTACTGTCCGCGGGCATTTGCGGCAGCGTCGGCTCGCCGATACCGAAGTTGTGGAAGTAGTCGTACTGCGTCTGCGGGCCGACGTGCTGCACCACCTGGACCATGCCCACGTTGCTGGAGTGCGCGATGATCCCGGCGATGGTCCACCGCTCGGTCGGGTGGTACTCGGCGTCGTGGAACGGGAAGCCGTCCACCACGATCTGGTCCGGCACCGTGTAGGTGCTCATCGGGGTCTGGCCGCCGTGCTCGATCGCGGCCGCCGCGGTGATCACCTTGGCCGTGCTGCCCGGGTCGAACACGTCGCTCACCGGCAGATCCGCGGTGTCGGCCACGTTGGCCACATGCGATGGGTTGAACGACGGCGCCTGGGCCATGGCCAGGATCTGCCCGGTGTGCGGGTCCATCACGACCACGGTGCAGTTGCTCGCATGGGTCTGCTTGATCCGCTGCGCGCAGGCCTGTTCCGCCTCCCACTGCAGGCTGGCCAGGATGGTCAGCCGGACGTTGCGCCCCGGGACCATGGACCGGCTGGTCTGGCCGGCCACCGGGATCGGCTCGCCGTTGCTGCCGTTCTGCACCTCCTGGCGGCCATCCCGGCCGGCCAGCAGCGAGTTGTAGGACTGCTCGATGCCGGCCTGGCCGACCGGGTCACCCTGGGTGTTGCTGGTGGTGAAGCCGACGATGTTGGCGCCCAGCTCCCCGTTCGGGTACATCCGGGTATACGACGGCGTCAGCGCGATACCGGGCAGGTTGAGCGCGGAGATCCGGGCCCCGGTGGCGGCCGGGACACTCTGCTTGAGTACCACGTACTGCTGTGAGGTGGGGTGCTCGAGCAGGGCCAGGATGGCTGTGGAGGTCATCCCGAGCGGCCCGGCCAGCGCGCTGGCCACCGAGCCGAGCGACCGCTTCGCCTTAATGATCATCGGCGGGTCGGCGTGCACCAGGTCGGTCTGCACGGTCATGGCCAGCGTGGTGCCGTCGGCCGTGCTGATCGACCCGCGCACGGCGGGCACGGTGACGGTGCTCAGCCGGAACGCGTCGGCGCGCGTGCTGAGCTGCGGGCCCTCCATCGCCTGGAGCTGGACCAGCCTGCCGCCGACCAGGGAAAACACGAACCCGAGGCAGAGCATGGTGACCCGCAGGCGGCGGGCCGGGTTGCCGCGGTTCAGCACAGCCCGGCGCGGGCGGCCCGGGCGGGGCCCGCCCCGGCTCTTCTTCCTTGCGCCGCCGGGGGGCTGGACCCGCCTCCTTCCCTCCTCGCTCGGTCGCTCGTTCCTCGCTCCCTCCCTCGTCAGTCCAGTCGGCGGCGCCCCCCTTTGGCGCGGCGGCGGCGGTCGCCGGGCTGAGCCGGGCCGTGCGGCCCGGTCCGGCCCGCTGCGGTCGGCCGGATGCCCGGATCCGCCGTCCCGGGTCCGCCGGGTGGCGGCCGGGCGGCGC
>DATCUG010000652.1:0-24766 GCA_036567525.1 Streptosporangiaceae bacterium
TGGCCAGCTCACCCCCAGCCCGGCCAACGTGATCAACCGTTTGCTGTTGCTCTGGCGACACCAAACGGTTGATCACGGGCTGACGGCTTTGCTGGCCCGTGCTTAGATCGCGGCATGCGGATCTCCACCACTGTTGGGTACTGGAGCGCGGGGCCGCCGGCCGGCGCGGCCGAGCTGTTCGAGGCGGCCGACCGGCTGGGCATCGACCAGATCTGGAGCGCGGAGGCATACGGCAGCGACGCCTGGACCCCGCTGGCCTGGTGGGGATCCCGCACCTCGCGGGTGACCCTGGGCACCGCGGTGTCCCAGCTGTCCGCCCGGCCGCCGGTCACCCTGGCCATGACCGCGATGACCATGGACCACCTGACCGGGGGCCGCCTCATCGTCGGCATCGGGACCAGCAACCCGCAGGTGGTCGAGGGCTGGTACGGCCAGCCCTACCCGCGGCCGCTGGAGCGGACCCGGGAGTACATCGAGATCATGCGTGCGGTCATCGCCCGCCGCGAGCCGGTCACCTATGACGGCAAGCACTACCAGCTGCCGCTGCCCGGCGGTACCGGGCTGGGCAAGCCGCTGCGCTCCATCCTGCATCCCTTCCGCACTGAGATCCCGATCTACCTGGGCGCCGAGGGCCCCAAGAACGTCGCCCTGGCCGCCGAGATCGCCGACGGCTGGAACGTGATCTTCTTCTCGCCGGCCATGAACGACTTCTACGCCGGCGCGCTGGCCGACGGCTTCGCCCGGCCCGGCGCGCGGCACGACGCCAGCACGTTCGACGTGGTCGGCGGGCCGATGCGGATCATCGTGGACGACGACATCGAGCGGGCCGCCGACCTGATCCGGCCCGCGCTCGCGCTGTACATCGGCGGCATGGGCGCGCGCGGGGTCAACTTCCACCACGAGGTGTTCGTCCGGATGGGCTACCCGGACGAAGCCAAGATCATCCAGGACCGGTACCTGGCCGGCGACCGGAACGGCGCCATCGCGGCCGTGCCCACCCGGATGGTCGAGGATGTGGCGCTGATCGGTCCCTGGCCCAAGATCGCTGACGAGCTGCCGCGGTGGCTGGACACCGTGCTGACCACGTTCTCGGTCAGCACCGACCTGCAGCACCTCCCGCGCGTCGTCGAACTCCTCCGCTCCTGACCCCACCCGTCACACATCACCCCAGATGCGCGGCCCCGACCCGGGCAAACCTCGCAAAACGGCATGCTCCGGAGTGATATGTGCGGCGCGTCCGGGCGGGCCAGCGCATCTGGGGTGCCGGCCACGGGCGCGGCTGGGCGGCGGGCGGGTGTGACGGATTGCGGTGGGGAGGTGTGCGTTCGGCTCTCGGGGGAAGCTGGCAGGGGTCCGAAACCGAGCTTGCCCAGAACCGGGCTCAGGAGGTAGTGGCCATGACCATCGGCGGCAGCATCGCGCTCATCGTGATTGGCGCGATTCTTCGTTTCGCCATCAGCTGGTCGCCCGCCTACATCGACGTCCAGCTCATTGGCCTTATCTTGATGATCGCCGGGATCGTCGCGCTGATCATCTCGCTGGCCTTCCTGACCTCGCGTCGCCGCCGGGTAGTGACCCGCCGCCCTGCGGACACCGAAGTGTATGAGGAACGCCGCTACAGCGAGCCGCCGCTGTAGACCGCGCGGCAGCCCAGTCCCCGTCGCCGGCACTGGCGTTCAGGCTGCTGACCTTGGCTTTTACCGGACTCGGCGTGCAGCTGTGAACCGGCCGTTGCATAGAATCAAGATCAACGGCGGCCCGGCGGGGGCGGTACTGGGAGAAGAGCATGGCGCGGTCGATCTGGTCAGGGTTTCTCAGCTTTGGGCTGGTCAGCGTGCCGGTGGGGCTGTACCCGGCCACCGCCGACCAGACGGTCCACTTCAACCAGCTGCACAAGGACACCTCGCACCGGATCCGGTACAAGAAGGTCGACGAGGTTACCGGGGAAGAAGTACCGACCGCGGACATCGTGAGCGGCTATGACCTGGGCGGCGGCGAATACGTCGTGATCACTCGGGACGAGCTGAAAGAGGCGGCGCCGGGGAAGTCGGAGACCATCGAGATCAGCGATTTCATCGATCTCGAGGAGATCGACCCGGTGTTCTTCCGCACCACGTACTACCTGGCGCCGCGGGGCAAGGGTGCCGACCGGGCTTACGCGCTGCTCCGGCAGGCGATGGACGAGACCGGCAAGGTGGGCGTGGCCACCATGGTGCTGCGGGACAAGGAGCACCTGGTCGCGGTGCGGCCGGGGTCCGACGTGCTGATCCTGGAGACGATGTACTTCGCCGACGAAATCCGGACACCGAGTGAGGAACTGGACACGCTGCCTGAGGATGCCACGTTCCAGGGCCGGGAACTCGACGTGGCCAAGAAGCTGGTCGAGTCGCTTACCGTGCCGTGGCAGCCGGAGGACTACCACAACAGCTACCGGGCCCGGGTGCTGGAGCTGATCGAGCGCAAGCGGGAGGGCGAGGCGGTCGTGTTCGAGACCGAGCGGCCCAAGTCCAACGTGGTCGATCTGATGGCCGCGCTGGAGGGGTCGCTGGCCCGGATGGGGGAGAGCGGCGGCGGTGCGGCCGCCGAGCAGCCGTCCAGCCGGAGCCGGGGCCGGGGCAGGCGGGCCAGCGAGCCGCCTGACCTGGACAGCCTGGCCAAGGCCGACCTGCTGTCCCGGGCGGCCGACCTGGGCATCCCGGGGCGGTCCAAGATGTCCAAGCCGGAGCTCATCGAGGCGATCACGGCGGCGTCGCAGGAGCAGCCGCCCAAGCGGCGATCCCGGAAGATTTCCTAGCAATCTGGCCGCTGGCCGGCCTGTCGCGCTGCCTGCTGTCGGCCCCGGGTGATAGGCCAGACTCGGAGGTAGCCGAGATGCCCGAGCCTGCCATGATCAGCGGAACCTGCCCGGAGTGCCGCCAGGACCTGGAGCACTGCCACGGCACCGCGGTCGAGCACTGTGACGGGTCCGCCGACTGCTCGGATGACCCGGACTGCCAGCTGCCTGGCGAGCTGCACCTGTTCGTGATCACCTGCGCCGAGGTGGGCTGCGACTGCGCCCCTTCTGAGTTCAGCCCGGCTGAGGCTGGGCTGGGTGAAGTACTGCGCGCGTCATGACCGGGTGAGCCCGCAGCCGCGCATCGCCTTGCGGTAGGCCACGGCCACCGCGTCGAACTTCAGGTGCAGCTCGGCGGCCAGGTCGAACGGGACCCGGTCCGGCCGCTGTGACTCCACCACCACCTGGTCCTGGCCGAAGATGGTGTCCTCGAACTCCTGCAGCACCTGGTCCGGCTGGTCCAGGTTGTAGTTCCGGCCGATCACCACGTAGCCCGCGCACTGCTCGGTCCCGACCGGCTGCGACGCGAAGAAGTACACCATGCCACGCTCGCCGCCCCAGCCCAGCCGGAGCACGATCGTGTACGGCAGGTGCAGCTCGTACCGGCTGCGCCGCTCGGGCGGGCCGGCCTGCTCGTTGCCGAACACCGGGAAGTCGTCGCTGTTTGCCGCCTCCGGCCGGGTGATCGTGTAGTGCAGCACGTGCTCGCCGGTGCGCACCTCGTGCCGCGGCACCACCGGCCGGTCCGGGTCGCCGAGCAGGCCGGGGTGCACCCACGGGAAGTGCCCGAGGTCGGTGAAGTTCTCCACCTGGCGGGCCGCGTCACAGGCCCACCGGTACGGGCCCGCGGTCAGCACCGCCCAGGCGCCATTCTCCAGTTCCGGCACCTCGGGCAGCGGCCAGCGCGGCTCGTCCAGGGCCACCCAGATCAGCCCGTACCGTTCCTGGCAGCGGAACGCGGGGATCCTGGCCTTGGCCGGCACCCGGGCCGGGTCTTCGAGTTGCGGGATGGCCACGCAGCGGCCGTCAGCCCCGTACCGCCAGCCGTGATACGGGCAGACCAGCTCGTCGCCGTTGATCCAGCCCAGCGACAGCGCGGTGCCGCGGTGCACGCACAGGTCCTGGCTGGCCCGGGGCTGGCCGCCCGCGCCGCGCCACAGCACCAGCGGCTCACCGAGCAGGTCGGCGTGGGCCGGCTTATCGGTGAGGTCGGCGCCGAACGCCACCGGGTGCCAGCAGTTGCGCAGTGCGCTGGGATCCGCGAAGGCGGCCGGGCCGGTCATGATGATCAGGGTACGGCGGAGGCCTGCGCGGTCGGCTGCTGGGTCTGGTGCCCCTGGAACAGGATGGACGCGATCTGGGTCAGCGTGTTGATGCCGTAGTTGAACCCCACGTCACCGGCGTCCCCATAGCCCTCCAGGTTGTACATGATGGCCAGGGTGTACTCCTGGTGCGGCCCGGCGAAGCCGACCGTGTTGGTGATCCACGGCGGGTCGTACTCCCAGCCGTCCTTGTTGCCCGGCTGGTTCTCCGGCCCGGCGCCCCACACACCCCACTGCTGGTCGATCGAGCTGACGTGCTGCAGCCGGTAGACGAGGTAGTTGCGCACGCTGGCCGGGGCCTGGCTGAGCACGTAGTTCATCAGGTTGTCCAGGTCCTCGGCCGAGCAGTACATGAAGCCCCAGTTGGGCACGGACGAGGTGAACGTGGCCGTGTTCATCCCGAACCCCTGGATGCGCTGCAGGAAGCTGCCGTCCTCGAACTGGTCCCACAGGTCGTTGGCGTCGTTGTCGTTGCTGGTGTACAGCGCCTGGAACATTTCCTCTTTGTCGGCCGGGGTCAGCGTGATGCCCCCGGCCGCGGCCCGCTGCAGGATGTCGGTCATCATGGCCAGCTTCATCGTGGACGCCGCCGGGTAGGCCGCGGTGGCGTTCGGGTTCCGGTACACGGCCCCGGTGACCCGGTCATCCAGCACGATGGCGATCGAGCCCGGCGCGCCCGAGCGGCGCAGGTAACGCTGTACCGCGTGGATCCGGTTCCGCATCACGCAGGAGAAGCCCGGCGCGATCTTGGCGCAGTGCTTCGGCTTAGGGCTGGGCGTCGGGGTCGGCGTGGCCGGGCCTGACGGCGACGCCGACGGTGAGCCCAGCGCCTCGTGCTGGCTGGCCGGGGTGAACATGCTGCACCCGGCCAGAGTCAGGGCAGCCACCAAGCAGCAGCCCAGCAAGATGGGAAGCCGCGGCGGACGATGGGAACGGGTGACCGGAGATGGCACGCCCGACAGGATACGGATCATGCCCGCAGCGCGGCGGGTACAGCCGGCAATACCCGTCGATCCCGTTGCTAATTCTTGATCTCAGGCCGGATGTTCCTGGCCGTCACCGGCCCATTCGGTGTGGAATGCGCCGGGTTTGTCCACCCGGCGGTAGGTGTGCGCGCCGAAGTTGTCCCGCAGGCCCTGGATCAGCGAGGCGGGCAGCCGTTCCGCACGCAGCCCGTCGTAATAGGCCAGCGACGAGGAGAACGCTGGGGACGGCAGGCCAGCCGTGGCGGCGTACGCCACCACCCGGCGCCAGCTGTCCACCCCGTCCCGCACGGCGGCCGCGAAATACGGCGCGACCAGCAGGCTGGGCAGTTCCGGGTTCTCGTCGTAGGCGGCCCGGATCCGGTCCAGGAACCGGGCCCGGATGATGCAGCCGCCCCGCCAGATGGTGGCCATCATGCCGCGGTCGACGCCCCAGCCATAGTCGGCGCTGCCCGCGGCGATCTGGTCGAAGCCCTGCGCGTACGCGACCACCTTGGACGCGTACAGGGCGCGCCGGACATCCTCGGTGAACGCGGCCGGGTCGGGGATGCCGGGCCGCGCGGTGGCGGTGCCGAACGTTTCCCGGGCTGCCGCCCGCTGGTCGGCGTGCCCGGACAGCGACCGGGCGAACGTGGCCTCGGCGATGCCGGTGATCGGGATGCCGAGGTCCAGCGCGCTCTGCACGGTCCAGCGCCCGGTGCCCTTCTGCTCGGCCTGGTCGAGCACGATGTCCACGAACGGCTGGCCGGTCTGCGCGTCCTGGTGCGCGAGCACCTCGGCGGTGATCTGGATCAGGAACGAGTCCAGGTCGCCTTCGTTCCAGGTGCGGAAGATCCCGGCGATCCGCGGGGCGGGTGCGCGCAGGCCGGCCCGGAGCAGGTCGTAGGCCTCGGCGATGAGCTGCATGTCGGCGTACTCGATGCCGTTGTGCACCATTTTGACGAAATGGCCGGCCCCGTCCGGCCCGACGTGGGTGCAGCACGGGGTGCCGTCCACCTGGGCGGCGATCGACTCGAAGATCGGCCCGAGTTTGGCGTAGGACTCCGGTGACCCGCCAGGCATGATGCTCGGGCCGTTCAGCGCGCCTTCCTCGCCGCCGGACACGCCACAGCCGACGAAGTGCAGGCCGTGCTCGCGCAGCGCGGCCTCCCGGCGCCGGGTGTCCATGTAGTGCGCGTTGCCGCAGTCGATGACGATGTCGCCCTCGTCCAGCAGCGGGATCAGCTCGTCGATGACCGCGTCGGTGGGCTGGCCCGCCTTGACCATGACGATGATCGCCCGCGGCTGGCTCAGGCTGGCCACGAACTCCTTCATCGACTCGGACGGCACGAACGTGCCGTCGTCGCCGTGCTCGGCGACCAGGCTGTGGGTGCGTTCCGGCGATCGGTTGTGCAGCGCGACCACATGCCCGTGCCGGGCCAGGTTGCGCGCCAGGTTGCGGCCCATCACGGCCAGGCCGGTTACGCCGATATCCGCACTGCTCGCCTGCGTCATACTGGCTCCTCGTCCGTCTTGTCTCTCTGTCGCGAGACTAGTCCGTACGGTTCCGGCCGGGGTCGGCAGGCGGTAGCGGGCAGGTCCGTAACTGCCGGTTCGGCACGTGCTCTGTTTCCTTGCGCCTCCGGGGGCGCTATACCCGCGCCCCTTCGGCGCGGGTACTGGTCTGGCGTTTGCCAGACTGCACTCATGCCCCAGCCTGCCTTCACCGCCGACCCGGCGCAGGGCCGGGTGTTCCGCACCTCGCGGGTGGTACGCAGCGTGGACGTCACCCCGGCCGGGCGGCTCCGGTTCGACGCGCTGGCCCGCTACCTGCAGCAGGCGGCCGAGGATGACCTGGCCGACGCGTCCTGGGCCGTGCCGTACACCTGGCTGGTCCGCAAGACGTCGGTGCTGGTGCGCGGCTACCCGGCTCACCGCGACCGGGTGCAGCTGCGCACGTTCTGCTCGGCGACCGGCCCGCGCTGGGCCGAGCGCACCACGACCGTGGCCGGCCCGGCCGGGGACCTGGTGCAGGCCACCGCGGTCTGGGTGGCCATCGATGCCGCGGACGGCCGCCCGGTGCCGCTCGGCGACGTCTTCCACCAGGTCTATGGCCCGTCCACCGGGGGACGCCAGGTGTCGGCGCGGCTGTCCCACCCCGGCCCGCCGGAGACTGCGGATGCGGATGCGGGGGCGGGCCGGCCGTGGCCGTTGCGGGCCAGCGACTTCGACACCGCCGGGCACGTCAACAACAGCATTCACTGGGCTGCGGTCGAGGATGTGCTGGCCGGCCTGGACTGGCTGCCGTCCCGGGCCGAACTGGAGTACCACCGCCCGGTGCTGCCCGGCCATGATCCGCGGCTGCTGACCGAGCGGCGGGACGGCCAGTTGCTGATCTGGCTGACCGACGACGGCGACCGGCTGGCATCGGCCGTGCTGCGCTAGCCGAGGACGGCCGGCCATTGTGGGCTCGGCGGCTGGACGCGGCTGGATCTAGAATTGGCAGAGCAGGCCCTGGGTGCAGCTGTGGCGGCCGTGGGCGGTGCGGGTCTGGAGGCAGCCAATGTCTGTCACGGTCAGTGTGCTCGCCGTCCATCTGGCGGCCGCCTCGCCATCGCCATCTCCAACAGCGGCGTCATCGTCCGGGTTCACCTGGGGCGACGCGCTGACAATCTTCGTCCTGGTCATCGTCGGCCTGCTGATACTGGTGGCGTTCGTCGGCCGGCGAAGCCGGCGGCTGGCGTACCGGCCCCGGCTGCGGACTGAGCACGAGGTCGAGGTCCGGGAGGCGGCCGAAGAAGACGTCGACGCGATCGAGGACACCTCGTGGGTCACCCGCCGCGATGTCCCCGGATCCCGCGAAGACGACCTGTAACCAGGCGTGCGGCCGGCTGAGCGATCAGGGGGGCGGCTGGCTGCTGCCGGGACGGCGGCGGCGGTAGATGAGCCAGCCGGCCCCGCCGCCCAGGATCAGCACGCCGGCCACGATGCCGCCGATCGCGCCGGGCGGAGTGCCGCCGCTGGAGCCGCCCGAACCGCCCGCGGCCGGCTGGCTGCCCGGGCTGGCGGTGCCCCCGGAGCTGGGACCAGCCGTCGCCCCGCCGCCGGTACCCGCACTCCCACCGCTACCCGCGCGGAACGCGACGACCTTGTTGTACAGCCCGGCCAGCAGCAGGCCGTCACCCGCACTCGGCGTCGGGAAATGGTTGGCCGGCACCCCGATGGACACCCTCTGCTGCAGGTGCCCAGTAGCCGGGCTGAGGCCGTACAGCGTGCCCTGGCTGATCGACCAGACCAGGCCGCCGGCCACGATGGGCGGCCCGCCGCCGATCCGCGACGTCCACCGCACCCGCAGCCCGGGCGATGATCCGGCCGCGCTGACCGCGACGATCCCGCTCAGGCAGGGCAGGTAGACGGTGCTGCCCACGGTGGCCATCCCGCCGTCGATGTCCCCGTCGCAGACCGGCCCGGTCTTGGCCCGCTGGCCGCCGATGCCGCCGAGGTGTGCCTGGTTCAGCAGGAAGACGATCCGGGACTTGCCGGCCAGCACCACCCGGCCGCCGGGCAGCAATGCGGGTGCGGTGGAGAAGTCCCGGTCAGCGGCGTTGTCGGAAGCCCATGTGTCGGGCGCGAAGAACTGCTTCAGGTGCATCTGCGGGCTCAGCTCAAGCGCCGAGTCGCTGTGGTCGTAGGCCCGGGCCGGGTTCTCGACCGAGCCGTTGCCCACACTCACCCAGACGTTGCCGTGGCTGTCCACGGTGGGGGCCGCGCCGCCCATCCAGACGGCACCCTGGGACTGGCCGGCCGCCGAGTCCACGGTGAACATCGCGGGTGCGCCGCCCTCCTCCGGTGCGGACACCACCCGCCCGCGGTAGGTCGAGCAGTCGCCGTCGTTGCCGCCGTAACCGAACACCACCCGCCCGTGGGTCAGGGCCAGCCCGGTGCGCTGCAGCAGCGCGGGAGTGTACGCGCCCGGCGGGTCCACGTTCTGTGTCATCCGCACCGCGCCGGTCGCGGTGCTGAGCCCGGCCAGCACGTGGGCAGGCTTCCCGTTCACCTGCTCGTCGGCCACCACAAAAATCTCGCCCCGGGCCGGGTCGATCACCGGCGTGCCGGTGATCCCGACCGTGGGGCTGATGTTCCCGCAGGGCAGTGACGACGCGGGCACCGGAGTGGCCAGGTGCTTGGACCAGATGACCGTCCCGGAGCTGGCGGACAGCGCGTACACGGTGTCGTTCTCGGTCGCCACGAACACCCGCCTGCCGGAGACCAGCGGCACGCCGTAGAGCTGGCCGTCCAGCGCGGGTGACGACCAGGCCGGTGCAGTGGTGTCCACCCGGCCAGGCAGCGTGCCGGTGCCCGAGCCGGCCTGGTCGCCGTGATACACGGTCCAGGACGAGGCCGCCGGGGTGGCCGGGGTAGCCGCGACCGCCTGGCCTGCCGCACCGGTCGCCGCGACAGCCGTAGCGGCCGCGAGCAGGGCAGCCCGGGCAGGTCGGCGCATCGCCCCAGACTACCGTCGGGCCGTGCTGACCTGGCCGGACCGTGATCACCAAATCCTTACGGCTGCCCGCCCTTAATCCTGATCCACCCGGCACGCGCCATCCGGCGGCACGTCGAGCGCGGGGTTGCGGTCGAAGAACCCGGACGGCTTGAGCCAGAACGAGACCGTGTCCACCGGCATGATCGGCCAGTCCTCCGGCCGGGTCAGGTGATGGATGCCGAACACGTACCACAGCACCACGTCGGTGTCCTCGATGGACCGGTTCTGCGCGGTCCAGGCGCCCAGCCCGGTGTCGGCCGTGGCGAACGTGGGGAACTCGCCGCACGGCCACCGCTCGTCCGGGTGGTACGGGGTGACCCACAGCGTGTGCCCGATGGCCCGGGCCCGCTCCAGCACCGGCGAGCCGGCGTCGAGCATGGGCGGGAAGCACCCGCCCGGCACCAGCTTGTAGCCGACCGGCGTGCCCAGCGCGTTGCGGGTACGGTCGTTGATCACTTTCCAGCTCCGCTGGGTGTGCCAGTCGTAGTCCTGCTGTCCCTCGGCCTCGGTGCGCAGCGGCGTCTGCTGCAGCACCAGGCCGAGCTGATAGGGGTCGTCCTCGCTGGCCCGGCACGCGGCCGAGTCCACCGCGTAGACCGTGTTGTCCGGGCCGTCCACGTCCAGGTCCAGCCGGGCCACGATGAAGTGCTGGTGAAACGGCGCGTAGGTGCGCTCGTCCACCAGCGTGCCGTACGGCGGCTGCTGCCCGGCCGGGAAGTTCGAGGTGACCATGATGCCGGTGGCCCGGACCTCACACTCGATGTTGCCGTCCTGGTAGAACCGCCAGTACACCAGGTACTCGTAGTTGGCCACGGTGACGTGGAACGACACCACCAGGCGCCGCGCCCGCCGGACCTCGGCGCCGAACTGGTGGTCCACGTGCTTCCACAGCACCCCGCTGTCTTCCTCGTGGATGCAGATGGCGTGCCGGATGGCCTGCGGCTCCCCGGCCGAATCGTGCACCACCGCGTCCAGGTAGGTGATCTCGCCCAGGCAGTCGCAGCCGCGCTCCAGCGAGGTGGTCATGAAGCCGAGCCCCCACTCGCCGATGTCGAACGCGGTACGGCGGTAGTGATCCACGGTCGCGTCCCGGTACGGCACCACCATCTCGGCGAACGAGAGCCGGTGCGCGACCGGCCGCAGCCGCCCGCCGTCCTGGACGCCGACCGTGTGCAGGACCAGCCCTTCCCGGTAGTTAAACCCGAGCCGCATCCGCCAGTTCTGCCAGCTCAGCTCGTGACCTTTCAGACTGAACGAAACGCCCTCCGGCTGGCTGATTTCCAGCGGTGCGACGTGCCTGAGTGGTTCGGGGATCAGCTTGGGCAGGTACTCACCCATCACGTCGGGCAGGCCGGGCGAGGCCGCCGGGTCGAAGCCGTCCTCGATCTCCAGCAGCGTCATCCGGTTCAGGTCCACGATCGGGTGCAGCCCGCTGAGGTGATGCGCGTATGGGTTGCCCTGCTCGCTGCCCCGGTACCAGACGTCGGCCCAGCCCAGCCGCAGCCCGCGGTACCGCGGCGGGATGGTCGCCGCCGGGTAGGCCCACAGGTCAGTGAGCACCCGGGACAGGTCGGTGATGCCGCGCCGGGCCAGCGCCGCGGCCAGTGCCGGATCGGCGCGCAGCATCTCGTCGCATTCGTGCCACTCGTCGACGGTGATGTTCGGCTGCTGGCCGGGCAGCGGTGTCCAGCTGACCACGCTGTCGCTGGTCAGCGACACCACCGCGCGGTACGCCTGGCCGGTGTCCCGGTCCCAGCCGACGATGATTGCTTCCCGGGGGATGGCCTCCCGGGCCAGCGGCGCGCCCGGCTGCCGCACGCGCAGCACATCCTTGCTGGGCTCGTGCAGCTCGATCGAGGCGAACCGCCACCGCGGGCCGACCTCCCGGTCGCGGCGCAGGATCCCGGCCGCCTGCCGGAACTCGGCGGCGGTCAGCGGGTCGAGCGGATGATCAGCCAGCCTGGTCTGCTCCGGGGTGCTCACCGATGTGCCTCCAGTCGTGGGCCGGGACCTGCCCCCACTGTGCCGTCCACCGGGGGCCGCCGTCATCCACCCACCAGCCGGAATGGGCCTTCCCAGCGATCATTCGGAAGCGCACAATGAGCGCGTGCGCAGTGACCAGGGGGGCGCGGTATGCCCGCGATGCGGCAGTCCGGCTGCCGTGCACTCGATCCAGGAACTCGCCGACCTAGCCAGAATGCGGCTGGGTCAGCAACCGTCCACACCCGGCGCCGGTGGACAGCTGCCGGGCTGGGCCGCGAACCCACAGCCGATGGGCGGCCCCGGTGGGCAGCAGTCCGGCTGGGCCGCCGACCCGCAGCCGATCGCCCCGGGCCAGTCGCAACCAGGCTGGGCTGCGAACCCGAGCCCGATGGGCGCGTCCCGCAACTGGCCGCGCAGCCCGGACATCTCCAGCGGCTCGCCCAGCGACGCGCTCGCTTCGCTCAGCGACGACCTGGCGGGCGCGGCCGCGCGGTTCATCGGCCGGAAGATAGGCCGGAAGGTGCAGGACCGCCTGGAGCAGGCTATGTCGGCGGCCACGGCCAAGCAGCAGGACATGCTCCAGCAGCAGATTGCGGTCGCCGAGCGCCACCCCGATCTGCGCGCCTGCCTCAATGACCAGGTGGTCTTCCTGGCCGGCGGCACCAGTACCGTGCCGATGCCGAACATCACGACCATCACCGTCGAGCAAGCCGACGCGGTGGTGGCCCAGCTCCGCAACGGCTGAGCGGCACCGGGCCGCGGTCGGCGGCGATGGCCTAAGTGCGGTCAGGCAGCTGGCCGATAGCCTGGCCGGCGTGCTGGAACAGGTGAGCGTGATCCGCTACGTCACGCCGCTGCGCGAGGGCGGGTCGCTGCCTGCCCTGGTCGAGGCGGACAACCTGGGCACGTACGTGCTCAAGTTCCGCGGCGCGGGGCAGGGGGCCAAGGCGCTGGTGGCCGAGATCATCGGCGGTGAGCTGGCCCGCCGCCTCGGGCTGCGCACCCCGGAGCTGGCGCTCGGCTACCTGGACCCGCGGATCGCCAGCAGCGAGCCGGACCCGGAGATCCAGGACCTGCTGCGGGCCAGCAGCGGGCAGAACGTGGCGGTGGACTTCCTGCCCGGCTCGGCCGGCTTCGACCCGGCGGGCTGGCCGGCCGACCGGGACTTCGCCAGCCAGGTCCTCTGGTTCGACGCGCTGATCCAGAACGTGGACCGCACCTGGCGGAACCCGAACCTGCTCGTCTGGCATGGCAACATCTGGCTGATCGACCATGGCTCGGCGCTGTACTTCCAGCACAACTGGGCCACCGCCAGCCCGCTGGCTAAGTTCGACGCCAAGGATCACGTGCTCCGCCCGGCCGCGACCCGGCTGGACGAGGCGCACCGGGCGCTCGCGCCGCAGATCACGGCCGGCCTGCTCGACGAGGTGGTGGGGCTGGTGCCGGCTGACTGGTTCGGCGACGGCCAGCCCGGGGACTATGTCAGCCATCTACTGCAACGCGCGCCGCACGTGCTGGAGGTGATCCGGTGATGAGCCCGGACACGGCCGCCGGGGCCGGCGCCGAGCCGTTCGAGTACGCGCTGATCCGGGTGGTGCCCCGGGTCGAGCGGGGTGAGGCGATCAACGCGGGCGTGATCCTGTACTCGCAGCGGCACCGGTTCCTGGGCTGCCAGATCGAGCTGAACACCGACCGGCTGCGGGTGCTGGACCCGGGCGCCGACGTGGCCGCCGTGCTGGCCGCGCTGACCGCGCTGGAGGAAGGCTGCCATGCGGGCCGCCCAGCCGAGCAGCCGCCCGGCGTGCGGTTCCGCTGGCTGACCGCCCCGCGCAGCACGATCGTGCAGCCCGGCCCGGTGCACAGCGGCCTGACCACCGACCCGGCGGCCGAACTGACCCGGCTGTTCGGCGATCTGGTCCGCTAAGCCAGCTCGCCGGGGATTATCCGGCCGGGTTGCGGCGTTGTCGCCCAAGATATTAGTTTGGGTTAAGCAACTACTTTACGGCGGTGCGGGTGCTGCCTGGGCGGATGAGACCGCGCCGGGCCCGCGGCCAGGAAGGGTGAGCATGCTGGGCTCGTCTGAGCTAGCCAGGTTCAGGACGCGCGGCGCTGGGCAGGCCGGGCCGCGGCGGGCGCACCGGCCGTCGGGCCGCCACTACAAGTGGGTGGCGCTGTCCAACACCACGCTCGGCGTGCTGATGGCCACCGTCAACGCCTCGATCATGCTGATCGCGCTGCCGGACATCTTCCGCGGCATCGGGGTCAACCCGCTGCAGCCGGGGAACACCAGCCTGCTGCTCTGGATGATCATGGGCTACCTGGTGGTCACCGCGGTGCTGGTGGTCAGCTTCGGCCGGCTGGGCGACATGTTCGGCCGGGTCCGCATCTACAACCTCGGCTTCGCCGTGTTCAGCCTGTTCTCGGTGCTGCTCGCGGTGACCTGGTTCCACGGCACGGCGGCCGCCTGGTGGCTGATCCTGGGCAGGATCATGCAGGGCGTTGGCGGGGCCATGCTGATGGCCAACTCCAGCGCGCTGCTCACCGACGCGTTCCCGGCCAACCAGCGCGGGCTGGCGCTCGGGCTGAACCAGGTGGCGGGCATCGCCGGCTCGTTCATCGGGCTCATCCTGGGCGGGCTGCTCGGCCCGCTGGACTGGCGGCTGGTCTTCCTGGTCTCGGTGCCGTTCGGCCTGTTCGGCACGTTCTGGGCCTACCTGAAGCTGCGTGAGCTGGGCGTCCGGCGGCCGGCCCGGCTGGACTGGTGGGGCAACGCCACATTCGGCATCGGGCTGATCGCGGTGCTGGTCGGGATCACCTACGGCATCCAGCCCTACGGCGGCCACACCATGGGCTGGACCAGCCCGTTCGTGCTGACCGCCATCTTCGGCGGGCTGGCCGTGCTGGTGGTGTTCTGCTTCGTGGAGACCCGGGTCGCGGAGCCGATGTTCCGGCTGCCGCTGTTCAAGATCCGCGCTTTCACCGCCGGGAACCTGGCCAGCCTGCTGTCCAGCCTGGGCCGGGGCGGGCTGATGTTCGTGCTGATCATCTGGCTGCAGGGCATCTACCTGCCGCGGCACGGCTACAGCTTCGACCAGACCCCGCTGTGGGCGGGCATCTTCATGCTCCCGCTGACCATCGGCTTCCTGGTCGCCGGGCCGGTGTCCGGCTGGCTGTCCGACCGGTTCGGCGCGCGCCCGTTCGCCACCGGCGGCATGGTCGTCGCGGCGCTGTCGTTCCTGCTCCTGGAGCTGCTGCCGATCAACTTCACGTACTGGCAGTTCGCGCTGATCCTGCTGCTGAACGGGCTCGGCATGGGACTGTTCGCCTCGCCCAACCGGGCCGGCATCATGAACAGCCTGCCCCGGGAGAGCCGCGGCGTCGGCGCCGGGATGAGCGCCACGTTCCAGAACTCGGCCATGGTGCTGTCCATCGGCATCTTCTTCACCCTGATCATCCTGGGCCTGGCCAGCTCGCTGCCGATTGCGCTCAGCCACGGCCTGGTGGCCCAGGGCGTGCCGCACGCCGACGCGGCCCGGGTGGCCGCGCTGCCGCCGGTCTCGGTCATGTTCGCCGCACTGCTCGGGTACAACCCGGTGCAGACGCTGCTCGGCCACGCGCTGACCAAGCTGCCGGCCAGCCACGCCGCCTACCTGACCGGGCGCAGCTTCTTCCCGTCCCTGATCGCGCCGTCGTTCTCGCACGGCCTGTCCATCGCGTTCAACTTCGCCATCGCGGCCTGCCTGATCGCGGCCATCGCCTCCCTGCTGCGCGGCAAGCGGTACGTGCACGAGGAGCACGCCGTGACCGGCACGGACGCCGGCCCGGAGCAGGCCGAGGCGGCGTAACCAGGCGCTCAGCGGGGGAGCAGGGCCAGTTCGCCGGCGTCCACCCGGGCGGTGATGGTCCGGGCCGACGCGGCGTCCTGCCTGATGCCGGCCTGGATGTAGCCGCCGCTCACCTGCTGGCTGAGCCGGTACGCCGGGCCGGCCGGCAGCCGCACGGTGGCCTGCGCGGACAGCAGCGTCACCCCGAGCTGGCGGGGCGGGCTGACGAAGTCAGCGCTCAGATGCCCCGAGGTGATCACCGCGGTCAGCGCCGGGGCGCGCAGCGCTGACGCACTGATGTCCACGCTGCGCGCGGTGATCCGCAGCCGCCCGGCCAGCCGGTAGATGAGCACGTGGCCGGACGGCTGGTCCAGCACCAGGGCGGTGTGCTCGGGCAGCGTCAGCCGGAGATGGCCGGTACACGGGCTGCCCGCCGCGCACCGGTAGCCGAGCCGGAGCACGTGCCCGGACTGGCGCGGCCCGATCGCCACCGCGGCCCGGTGACCGGGCCGCCAGTGCATCTGCCCGGCCAGCCTGACCTGCTGAGCGCTGGTGGCATTACCGGGCTGGCCGGCAATGGACAACTGGCCGGGCGGACCATTGAACACCACGGTGGAAACCGAGGCGGCGCTGACCGATACCGCGACCGAACCTGGGCGGGGCCGGCCCGCGGCCAGCAGCACGGCCACCAGCACCGCCAGGACCAGGACCGCCGCGGCGGCCCAGGCCCACCAGGGCACTGCGGTCACCCGGCTGCCCCGGCCCGGGAGGCCAGCTGCGGCTTGTCTTGTCACGACCCGGCTAACTGCCCGGCAAATCGCCAATGATGCGCCATTC
Source organism: Streptosporangiaceae bacterium (assembly GCA_036567525.1). GTDB lineage: Bacteria > Actinomycetota > Actinomycetes > Streptosporangiales > Streptosporangiaceae > RYN-230. The sequence continues at coordinate 16,305 of DATCUG010000652.1, forward strand.
CAGGGTTTAACCCGGCCACCCCGGGTACCTGCGGAGCCGCATTGCGACGCACATTTCAGCCGCATCACTGCTCAGGAGGATGAGCCATGCTGGGTTTCATCGCCGCCGTTCTGTTTTTCATTGCGTTCATCATCAATGCCGCGAACGTGGCCGTGAGCAACGCCATATTCAACCCGACCAGCCTGATGCTGCTCGGGCTGGCCTGCCTGGCCCTGCACCTGGTCGGGGTGGGGGCCGGCTGGCGGTGGCGCCGGTAGCCCGCAGCGGGGTGCCGTTCCGGGCAGTGCCCGGGCCACGGCAGGATGACAGACGTGAATCCAGCCGACATTGCCCGGGCACTGCGCGCGGTGGTCAAGGGCGGCGTAGATGACTCCGCCCGCCGCCGGGCCGAGTACTCCAGCGACGCCTCCAACTACCGGGTGGTGCCCGCGGTCGTCGTGTTCCCGCGCGACACCGACGACATACTGGCCGCCGCCGAGGTGGCCCGGCGCACCGGGACGCCGCTGACCACCCGCGGCGGCGGGACGTCGATCGCGGGCAACAGCGTGGGCACCGGGATCGTGCTGGACACGTCCCGGCACCTGAACCGGGTGCTGGACATCGACCCGGAAGCCAGGACGGCCCGGGTCGAACCGGGCGTCGTGCTGGCCAGCCTGCAGGCCGCGGCCCGGCCGCACCGGCTGCGCTTCGGCCCCGAGCCGTCCACCTGGTCCCGGGCCACGCTCGGCGGGATGATCGGGAACAACTCGTGCGGCGCGCACGCGCTGACCTACGGCCGCACCGCGGACAACGTGCTGGAACTGGACGTCCTCGACGGCACCGGCCGCCGCTTCACCGCCGGGCAGGGACTGGACCCGGTGCCTGGCCTGGACGCGCTGGTCAGCGCGAACCTCAAGCTGCTGCGCACCGAGTTCGGCCGGCTGCGCCGCCAGGTGTCCGGGTACTCGCTGGAGCACCTGCTCCCGGAGCACGGGGCCGACCTGGCCAAGACCCTGGCCGGCACGGAAGGCACGGTGGTGACCGTGCTGGGCGCCACGGTCCGGCTAGTCCCGGTGCCGCCGGCCTACGCGCTGGCCGTGCTCGGCTACCCGGACGTGGCCAGCGCGGCCGACGCCGCGCCTGCACTCCTCGGCCACGCCCCGCTCGCCCTGGAAGGCCTGGACGCCCGGCTGGTCGACGTGGTCCGGCGGCGCAAGGGACCAGCCCGGGTACCCGCCCTGCCCGCCGGGGACGCCTGGCTGATGGTCCAGGTGGGCGGCGAGTCACCAGCGGCGGCAATGGCGCTGGCCGAAGCCATGGTCAAGGGGGCCGGGGCGGCCGACGCCGCGGTCATCCCGTCCGGCCCGGAGGCCGCGGCGCTGTGGCGGGTCCGGGAGGACGGCGCCGGGCTGGGCGGCCGCACCCCGGACAACCAGCAGGCCTGGCCTGGCTGGGAGGACGCCGCCGTGCCACCCGAGCGGCTGGGCGGTTACCTGCGCGAGTTCCGCACGCTCCTGGATTCGTACTCGCTGGACGGCCTGCTGTACGGGCACTTCGGTGACGGCTGCGTGCACGTCCGGATCGACTTCCCGCTGGACCACCCGGACGGCGCCGGCCTGCTGCGCCGGTTCATGACCGACGCCGCCCACCTGGTCACCGCGCACGGCGGATCCCTGTCCGGGGAACACGGCGATGGCCGGGCCCGCAGCGAGCTGCTGCCCGTCATGTACTCCGAGCCGGCGGTACGGGCGTTCGGTAACTTCAAGCAGTTGCTGGATCCGGCGGATCTGCTCAATCCCGGGGTGCTGGTGCGGCCCCGGCCGCTGGATGCGGACCTGCGCCGGCCGGGCGCCGCCGCGCTGCCACGGCGGGGCGGCTTCGCGTTCGGCGAGGACAGCGGCGACTTCACCACGGCCGTGCACCGCTGCGTCGGGGTGGGCAAGTGCCGCGCCGATTCGTCGGCGTCCGGCGGCTTCATGTGCCCGTCCTACCTGGCCACCCGGGATGAGAAGGATTCCACCCGGGGCCGGGCCCGGGTGCTGCAGGAGATGGCGGCCGGCCGGCTGGTGACCGGCGGCTGGCGCGCGCCCGAGGTGCGCGACGTGCTGGACCTGTGCCTGTCCTGCAAGGCGTGCGCGACCGACTGCCCGGCCGGGGTGGACATGGCCCAGTACAAGGCCGAGGTCAGCTACCGGGCCTACCGGCGGCGGCTGCGGCCCCGCTCGCATTACGCGCTGGGCTGGCTGCCCCGCTGGTCCCGGTGGGCCGGGCTCGCGCCGGGGCTGGTCAACGCGGTGCTGGGCGTGCGGCCGGTGGCGGCGGCCGTGCTCACCGCGGGCGGGATGGACCGGCGGCGCGCGATCCCCCGGTTCGCGGCGGTGCCGTTCCGCCGGTCGGCGGCCGCGCGCCGGCCGGCCTCTGGTGCTGGTGCGGGCGCGGGACGGGCCGTGGTGCTGTGGGCCGACTCGTTCAGCGATGGTTTCGACCCGGGGGTGGCCGAGGCGGCCCTGGCCGTGCTGCGCAGCGCCGGGTACCAGGTGATCATCCCGGCCGGGCCGGCCTGCTGCGGGCTGACCTGGATCAGCACCGGGCAGCTGGACGGCGCGCGGCGGCGGCTGGGCCGGCTGCTGAGCACCCTGGGCCCGTATGCCGAGGCGGGCACGCCGATCGTCGGCCTGGAGCCGTCCTGCACCGCAGTGCTCCGCTCCGACCTGGGTGAGCTGTTTCCCGGGGAGGCGCGGGCGGCCGCGGTGGTCGGCGCGACCCGGACCCTGGCCGAGCTGCTCACCGCGCCGCCGCCGGCCGGCCCCGGGCCGGGCTGGGCGCTGCCTGACCTGGCCGGGGTGGAGATCATCGCCCAGCCGCACTGCCACCACTACTCGGTGCTGGGCTATGACGCCGACCGGGCGCTGCTGACCCAGGCGGGCGCGACCGTGCGCACGCTGGCTGGCTGCTGCGGGCTGGCCGGCAACTTCGGCATGGAACGCGGCCACTACGAGGTGTCGGTCGCGGTGGCCGGGAACGCGCTGCTGCCCGCGTTGCGCACCGCGCCGCCCGGCGCGGTGTACCTGGCCGACGGCTTCTCCTGCCGCACCCAGGCCGAGCAGCTAGCCGGCGTCCGCGGCGTCCACCTGGCCGAGCTCCTGGCCAGCCGGCTCCCCGCCGCTGACGCCGGAGCCAGCCGCTAGCACACCCCGCTGCCATCAGCGCGGTTCTTTTTGGCGCGCCGGGGTGCCACAATGCACCGCGCTGATAAAAGGAACCGCGCTGATGCGGATCACGGGGTTCGCTGCCAGCGCCAGTTCAGGTCGCCGTGCGGGGGTGGGCCGGGGAGCGGGTCGCGGGCTGGGCCGGCGGCCAGGCCGTCGAGCTGAAGGCGCAGGTAGCGCTGCCGTAGCTCGCGGGTGCGGGCCGGGTCGGGCACCCGGACCGCGGCGCAGCCCTCCAGCACCAGGTCCACGTCGCCGGGCACCACGTCGGCGCGCAGCCGGCCGGCCGCCTGGGCCCGCTGGACCAGCGCCGCGGCCAGCTCGCCCGCGCGCCGCGCGTCGGCGTGCATCTCCGGCGTGGGGGTGAACGTGCCAGCTAGATGCACGGTGAGCGAGTGCACGTCCGCGTCCACGACCCGATGCATGAATTGGCTGAACGCCAGCCACGGGTCAGGGTCGCCGGCCGCGGACTCGGCCTCGGCGATGAACCGGCGCAGGCCGTCATGGCATAGCCGGCGCAACAGGTCTTCCTTACCGGGGTAACGGCGGTACAGCGCGCTGATCCCGACGCCCGCCTGCTCAGCCACCGCCGCCACTGGGGCCTTCGGGTCGCGGAGGAACACGGTCCGGGCCGCGTCCAGGATCACCGTGTCGTTGCGCAGGGCCTGGCCGCGGCGGCCGGCCAGCGGCGGGGCGGCCGGTGACGGGCTGGCCGGTGACGGGGCAGAATCCTTCGGCATCCACCGAGATTACCACTGGAACGGATCGTTCCGCTCTGCTAGAGTAAAGAGGAACGAAACATTCCGTTCCAAGAAAGTCCCGGCTCACAGGAGACGTCATGACTGACACCGCGATCCGCCCGTTCCGCGTCGAGATCCCGCAGGCCGCGCTGGACGAGCTGGCCGCCCGGCTGCGCCGCGCACTGTGGCCCGACGAGCTGCCCGGCGCCGACGGCCAGTACGGCATGACCAGCCAGCGGGTCCAGGACCTGGCCCAGTACTGGCTGGACGGCTTCGACTGGCGCGCGGTGGAGGCCCGGCTGAACTCCTATCCCCAGTTCGTCACCGACATCGACGGCCAGCAGATCCACTTCCTGCACGTCCGCTCGCCACGCCCCGGTGCCACCCCGCTGCTGCTCACCCACGGCTGGCCCGGCTCGGTCGTCGAGTACCTGGACGTGATCGGCCCGCTGACCGAGCCGGCCGACCCGGCGGCGCCCGCGTTCCACCTGGTCATCCCGTCGCTGCCGGGGTTCGGCTTCTCCGGCCCGACCCGCAGCCCGGGCTGGGGCACCCGGCGCACCGCGCAGGCCTGGGCCGAGCTGATGCGCCGGCTCGGCTACGACCGGTACGGCCTGGTCGGCAACGACGCCGGCTCGATGATCTCCCCGGAGGTCGGCCGGACCGACCCGGACCACGTCATCGGGGTGCACGTAACCCAGCTGTTCTCGTTCCCGTCCGGCGACCCGGCCGAGTTCCAGGGGCTGAGCGAGGACGACCAGGCCGCACTGGCCCACCTGCAGTGGTTCATGGACAACAAGTTCTCGTTCAACGTGCTGCACAGCCAGCAGCCGCAGACGCTGGCGTTCGCGCTGGCCGACTCGCCGGTGGGGCTGCTGGCCTGGAACGCGCAACTGCTGGGGGAGAGCCTGGACCGCGACTTCGTGCTGGCCAACGTGGCCATCTACTGGCTGACCGGCACGTCCGGCTCGGCCATCCGGTTCTACTACGAGGACGCGCACGCGGCCGGGAAGCCGTCCGGGCCGACCACGGCGCCGACCGGCCTGGCCATGTTCGGCGGCGACTTCCAGTCGATCCGGCGCTTCGCCGAGCGGGACCACCGCAACATCGTGAGCTGGCACGCCTACCCGCAGGCCGCGCCGGGTGGCAGCGCGGCCGACGCGGCCGGGCATTACGCCGCGCACGAGGCCACCGACGTGCTGGTGGCCGACATCCAGGGCTTCTTTGGGGTACTAGTCAGCTGAGGCAAACCGGCGGGCCTGGGTGCGCAGCACGATCAGCGTGCCCAGGCACACGGCGGCCAGCAGCGCGAACGGGACCAGGTCCGAGGTGGCCTGGGCCAGGGCGCCGCTGGCCGCCGCGCCGACCGTCTGGCCGGTGGCCCAGGCCAGGTTGGCCAGCCCGAACGCCAGGCCCTGGTTCAGGCCCAGGCCGTGCGCGGCGTTGCTGAGCAGCGCCGACGACGGGGTGAACAGCGTGCCATAGGCAGGCATACCGACGACCAGCACGGCCACCAGCACCCCGACCGGGGCCAGCACCGGTGCCAGCAGGCTGACCAGCACCGCGGCGACCAGCGAGAGGGACAGCGGCAGCAGCGCGCCGCGCCGGTCGGACAGCCGGCCGGCCAGCGGCGACAGCGCCGACTCGATCGCCGCGGAGAGCAGGAACGTGGCCCCGATCAGCACCGTGCCCGCACCCAGCGCGGCCAGCCGGAGCGGGGCCAGCACATCCACCACCCCGAACGCCAGCCCGGCCAGCAGGGTGAGCCACAGGCCCCCGGCCGCCCGCGGGTTGCCCAGCGCGGGCAGCGCCGCGCGCAATCCCTGCGGTTCCGGCGGGGCCGGCCCGGGCATGAAGAACGCGGCCACGATCAGCAGGATGCCGGCCACCGCGGCCGCGGAGAAGGCCGGCCCGGTGCCGAACTGCCCGGCCACCACCCCGACCACCGGGCCGAACAGCGCCCCGACCACGGCCGCCCCGAGCGCGAAGCCGAGCAGCTCGCCGCGCCGCTCGGCCGGGGCGGCGGTGGCCATCCAGGCCATCGCGGCCGCCCAGGTGCACGCGCCGGCCAGGCCCTGCACGAAGCGGGCCGCGTCCAGCGCGGCGGCGGCCGAGGCGAAGCCGAAGACCAGCGTGGACACGCTCATCATGGCCAGCCCGAGCACCGCCACCACCCGGTCGCCGAACCGCGCGGTGAGCAGCCCGCCGGGCAGCGCGCCGACCAGGGTGCCGAGCGGGTACATCGCGACCAGGACGCCGGCCCCGGTCTTGGACAGCCCGGCCAGGTGCTTGTAGTACGGCAGCAGCGGGGTGAGCGCGGTGAAGAACATCGTGTCCACCAGCACCAGCGCGCACAGGAACACGACGAGCACGCGGAGCCGGGGTGACAGTGGCGGCCGGGTAACGGCCGGCGGGGCGCTCGTCATACCGGTCTCATGCCGTTCCCACACCACCAGTCTGTGCTGCCGCGCGCTGCCGCCCAGCAGCGGCCTCCGGTTCCGGACTGTACCGTCAGTCAGTCCGGGCTGGCCAGTCCATTTTGTCCCGGCCGGCGCCCGGCAATCACCCGGCTACCTGCGGTTTCAGCTCAGCACGCCGCTCACTTGGGGGAACACCCGCTGGTAGGCCTCGGCGTACTGGATGTCCGGCGAGCCGCCGTTGCGGACCGCCTGCACCGCGCGGCGCTCGGCCAGGCTCTCGTAGTACCGGGCCAGATGCTGCTGGGAGCGCATCGCGGCCATCGCCTGCTGCTTGAGGTCGAAGACCGGGGTGATGTCCACCAGCACGTCCGGCCGGAACTCGCACATCTCCGGCTGGTGCGGCTCGAACCGGAACACCGGCGGCGCGCCCAGCGGCGGGTGCGCCGACTCGCGGCCCTGGGCCTGCGCGATCACCCGGGCGCGCAGCGTCAGTTCGGCCGCCTTCGGGTGGTCGCCGTTGTACGGGTCCGCGGCGGAGTGGGTGAGGATCGTGCCGGGCTGCAGTTCGCGCATTAGTTCGGCCAGTTCGAGCACGGTCGCCTCGTCGTCCGGCAGCGGGTAGTCGCCCTTGTCCAGGAAGTGCACGGTGGCGCCGAGCACCTGCGCGGCGGCCAGTGCCTCCTCCCGGCGGATCTCCTTGACCCGGTCCAGCGTCATCCCCGGCTGCCGCCAGGCTCCGGGTGACTCGCCGCGCTCGCCGTAGGACAGGCAGACCACGTGTGCCTCGCCGAACGCCGAGGTGACGACCGCGATGTAGCCCGCGGCCCGCCACACGAAGTCGGCCGCGTGCGCACTCACCACGAGCAGTCGCCGGAACGACTCAACGCTCACCATGTCTCCTTCCGGGCCCAGTCCTAGATTGCCGTTGTATACCAGTGTTTCCGTCATGTCTGGGCAGCGTGGTGGCCGGCCAATACGGTGAGCGCATGCAGGACCGCGAGATCGTCGCGGCCATCGTGGCCGGCCAGCGCGGTGGGCTGGCCGCGGCGTACGACCGCTACGCCCAGCCGCTGCACGGGTACTGCTGCACCATGCTCGGCGAGCCGTCCGACGCCGCTGACGCCGTCCAGGACACGTTCCTCATCGCGGCGGCCAAGCTGGACGGCCTGCGCGACCCGGACCGGCTACGGCCCTGGCTGTACGCGGTGGCCAGGAACGAATGCCACCGCCGGCTGCGCGGCCGGGCCACCGCCGCGCCGCTGGACGACGCGGACGAGCTGGCCGACTCCGCGCCCGACCTCGGGAAAGCTGCCGAACAGGCCGAACTGCGCCAGATCGTCCGGTCGGCGCTGGGCGGGCTGAACCCGGGCGAGCGGGAGATCATCGAGCTGAACCTGCGGCACGAGCTGGACGGGGCCGAGCTGGCCGCCGCGCTGGGTGTGCCGCGCAACCAGGCGCATGCGCTGGCGTCCCGGGCCCGGACCCAGTTCGAGACCGCGCTGGGCGCGCTGCTGGTCGCCCGGACCGGGCAGGACGCCTGCCCCTATCTGGCCACCATCCTGGACGGCTGGAACGGCGAGCTCACCGTGCTGCTGCGCAAGCGGATCAGCCGGCACATCGAGAACTGTGACATCTGTGACGAGCGGAAGCGCCGCGAACTCAGCCCGGCCGCGCTGCTCAGCCTGCTGCCGGTGGCACTGCTGCCGCTCCGCCTGCGGTGGGAGCTGTTCCGGCTGGTGGCTGACCGCAGCCCGGTCGCCGCCGAGCATCGGGACCTGATGGCGCGGCGAGCCGGCCCGTGGCGCCCGGACGGCTTCCCGGCACCGGCCGACGGGCTGCCGCCGGCGCGCCGGATGTTCTCCCGGACCGCGCTGCTCGCCGGGGCGGCCGCGGTAGCCGTCCTGGTGCTCGGCGGCGGCGCGGTGTACGCGGCCGGCCTGCTGGGCCACGGCAGCCCGGCACCGGCCGCGCTGGCCGCCACCCCGTCCAGTGGCGGCAGCGCATCTGGCGGCCCGCTGGGCACCGGGTCGGCCAGCCCGGGCGCCGCCCGCAAGCACAGCCGGCCCGCGCCGCACCCGGCGGCCAGCACCCCGGCGCCGGCCCCGGGTGGCAGC
>DATCUG010000653.1:0-7101 GCA_036567525.1 Streptosporangiaceae bacterium
GGCGTCGAGCTGCTGGCCGGCCGGGGACTGGTCGGCGGCGAGCCGGCCGCCTACGTGTGCCGCAACTTCACCTGCCTGGCCCCGGTCACCACGCCGGCCGCGCTGCGCGCCGCGCTGGAGGGCAGCGAACGGTAAATTTCACCCGCCATTTCTGATTGGCGGGGAAATGGATCCGCCCTGACCAAGGCGGTCCGGCGGGCCCGCGGGCGGCCGGCCAGGGCCGGCCGGGGGGTCTGGTATGCGCCGCGCGCCTGGGGTATAGGTGGATCCGTGACCTCTCTGCCGGTGCTCGCGCGCGCTTGCGCCCGGCACGTGGTGGCCCGGCCGGGCGGGCCCGCGGTGCTGGCGGCGCTGGCTCTGCTCGGCACCGGCATGACGGCCGGGCTGCCCGCCGCCCAGGCGGCCAGCCAGCGGCCGGCCAGTGTGCACGTGATCCCGGGTGGCGCCGAGGCGGCCGCGCCGAGCCCGCCCGCGGGCAGCCTGCTCCGCCCGCAGGGCAGCACGGCCAGCCTGGTCAGCGCGGCGGCCACGGTCAGTGGGCCGGCCGTGAAGCCGGTCGGCAAGCTGATGACGGTGGACGTGCTGATCGTGTCGCATGACGCGCTGCCGGCCCGCACCGCGGCCAGGGTGGCCCGGCTGCCCGGGGTGCAGGCGGCCCGCGCGGTGGACGCGGCCCGGATCCAGGTCAACGGCAAGTTCGTGGCCATGCTCGGGGTGGACCCGTCCACGTTCCGCGACTTCGCGGCGGGCCCCACGGCCCGGTCCAGCCGGCTCTGGCAGAACGTGGCCGCGGGCGGCATCGCCGTCTCCTACACCATGGGCCAGCTGGACAAGCTGCCGCTGGGCGGCATGGTGCAGGTGAACGGGCGGCAGCGCGAGTCGCTGCGCATCGGCGGGTACGGCACGGTCGGCATCGGCGGGGTGGACGCGGTCGTCTCGGCTAAGGTGGCGCGCTCGCTCGGCTTCCCGGTCGGCAACGCGATCATGGTCAGCGCGCCGCGCGCGCGCATCGCGTCGCTGGTGCACAAGCTCAAGGCCACAATGCCGAAGGGCGCGCTGGTCGAGCCGCTGGTCGCCGCGGCCAGGACCGGCCGGCCGGCGGCGGCTGGCACGGTCGGCGCGTCGGCCGGGACCGGCCAGGCCAGCCCGGTCGGCTCCGGACCGGCCGGCCGCACGCTGACCACTACCCAGCTCGTCGCGATGCTCAGGGCCGCGCTGAGCCGGGTCGGCCTGCCTTACGTGTGGGGGGCGGCCGGGCCGAGCTCGTTCGACTGCTCCGGGCTGGTGCAGTGGTCTTTCGCCCAGGCTGGCATCGCCATGCCCCGGGTGGCCGCCGATCAGGCGCGCACCGGCCCGGCCGTGCCGGTGAGCCAGTTGCAGCCCGGCGACCTGCTCTTCTACCGCACCGACCCGACGGCGCCCGCCTACGTCTCGCACGTGGCCATCTACCTGGGCAAGGGCCTGGAAGTGCAGGCGCCCCAGCCCGGCGAGAACGTGCAGGTCATCCCGCTGTGGCTGGGCAGCGAGTTCGCCGGCGCGGTCCAGGTGGACCCGGCCATCGCCGCCCAGGCCGCCGGCAACCCCGTCGGCTGACCCACCCCTCCGCCCGCAAACCCACGGCCGGCGCCGGCGGGGGATGTTGCACTGGGTGATCTTTACGTGATTACATAATTACGTGGGAACGGAGAAATCCGGCGCCGGGACTGGGCCCGATGACGACCTGCATCGATGGTTTACCGGCCGGCTGCCCGCGGGCTGGTTCAGCGGCACACCCGAGGTGGTGGCCGACCGGGAAGAGATCACCGTGGTCGGCCCGCTGGATGACCTGGACGTGCCGGCCGACGCGGCGCCCGCCGCCCGCGCCGCCGCCGTCGAAGGGCGGGCCCGCCGGTTCCGCGAGGAAACCCGGGAGCACCGGATCGAGATCGCCCGGGAGGCGGAACACAAGTTCGGCCGGAAGGTCTCCTGGGGCGTCCGCTGCGGCGACCTGAAAGTGATGTTCACCACGTTGTCGGTGCCGGTGATGACCCGGCTGCGCCAGTCCGAGCGCCGGGTGCTGGACACCCTGGTGGATGCGGGCGTGGCGCGCAGCCGCAGCGACGCGCTGGCCTGGTGCGTCCGCCTGGTCGGCGAGCACGAGGAGTCCTGGCTCGGCCAGCTGCGCGAGGCGCTGCGCCGGGTCGAGGAAGTCCGCGCCGAGGGACCGCAGGCCTGACGGCCCCCGAACACACCGAACCCGGGGACATGTCCCGAGCCCTCCCGCATTGATGCCATCCTTGATATGAGCAGGGCATACCCTTGATCGGCGACAAGCGGCGGAAGTGGGTTCGGATGGGACTGCGCGATCTCGTCTACCGCGTATACGAGCGGAGGCTGGAAGCATCCCTGACCCGGCACACCGTGCCGCGGCATGTCGGCGTGATCCTGGACGGCAACCGCCGGTGGGCCCGGCTGGCCGGCTTCGATGTCACCGACGGCCACCAGAAGGGCGCCGAGCACATCGTCGAGCTGCTCGGCTGGTGCAGCCAGGCCGGCGTCGAAGTGGTCACGCTGTGGCTGCTGTCCACCGACAACCTGGCCCGGCCGGCCAGCGAACTGGACCCGCTGCTGAAGATCATCGAGACCACGGTCAGCGGGCTGGCCGACGCCGGCTGGCACGTCAAGCCGGTGGGTGCGCTCGACCTGCTGCCCGCGGGAACGGCCCAGGTGCTCAAGGACGCCGGCGAGGCCACCTCGCGCCGCCCCGGGCTGCTGGTCAACGTGGCCATCGGCTACGGCGGCCGCCGGGAGATCGCGGACGCGGTCCGGTCGCTGCTGCAGGACCACGCGACCAAGGGCACCACGATCGAGGAACTGGCCGAGATCCTGGACGTCGAGCACATCGCGGAGCATCTGTATACCGCCGGCCAGCCCGACCCGGACCTGGTCATCCGGACCTCCGGCGAGCAGCGCCTGGGCGGTTTCCTGCTCTGGCAGAGCGCGCACTCCGAGTTCTACTTCTGCGACGCGTACTGGCCCGACTTCCGCCGGGTCGACTTCCTCCGCGCGCTCCGCTCCTACTCCGCCCGCCAGCGCCGGTTCGGCTCCTGAAACCTCCTTTTCTGCCGAACGCCATCAACCGCCACTGCCGCCGCTAAACATCAGAGCCGCGTGGGACGCGACACCCCGGCTGGGTCTTCCGGGTGCCGCCAGGTGCGGGTACCTTCGATGTCAGGCGGGCGGTGCCTAGCCGCCCACCCCGGGAAGGCCCTCGACATACTCGAGCTTCGTGTCCTGGCACGCAGGCGAGACGAGCGAAGGGCCGGGACCCGGCCCTTCGAGGGCAGGTCCCGGTCCTGGAGACACTTCTGTGTCCGAGCTCGGCGCCGGTCTCGGCGCCCAGGGGAGAACGAGTGGCCAGTTCTTCTGCCCGCCGCCCAGCGCGGCCCAGTAGTAGTGCCCCATCCGACGGCGCGGCCCCGGTCAATGCGGGGGCCAGGCGGTTCAGCTACGTGCTGGACACCAGCGTCCTGCTCGCCGACCCGGCCGCGATCAGCCGGTTCGCCGAGCACCGGGTGATCCTGCCCATCGTGGTCATCACCGAGCTTGAGGCCAAGCGGCATCATCCAGAACTGGGCTATTTCGCCCGGCAGGCCCTCCGCTACCTGGATGACCTGCGGGTTGAATATGGCCGGCTGGACGCCGACCTGCCCATCGGTGACCAGGGCGGCACGGTCCGCGTCGAGCTGAATCACTCCGACCCCGCGGTGCTTCCGCCGGGGTTCCGGCTCGGCGACAACGACACCCGGATCCTGTCGGTGGCGCGCAGCCTGGCGGCAGAAGGCGATGACGTGGTGCTGGTCAGCAAGGATCTGCCGCTGCGGGTGAAGGCGGCCTCGATCGGGCTGACCGCCCAGGAGTACCGGGCCGAGCTGCCGCCGGACTCCGGCTGGACCGGGATGCGCGAGCTGGAGGTCAGCGCCGAGGACATCCAGGAGCTGTACGACACCGGCAAGCTGGACTGCGAGCCCGCCCGTGAGCTGCCCTGCCACACCGGCCTGGTGCTGGTGGCGGCGGGTGGCCAGGGATCGTGCAGCGCGCTCGGCCGGGTGCTGCCGGACAAGTCGGTCCGGCTGGTCCGCGGCGACCGGGAGGCGTTCGGCCTGCACGGCCGCAGCGCCGAGCAGCGGGTCGCCCTGGACCTGCTGCTCGACCCGGAGGTCGGCATCGTGTCGCTGGGCGGCCGGGCCGGCACCGGTAAGTCGGCGCTGGCGCTGTGCGCCGGGCTGGAAGCGGTCATGGAGCGCCGCCAGCACCGCAAGCTGGTGGTGTTCCGCCCGCTGTACGCGGTCGGCGGGCAGGAACTCGGCTACCTGCCCGGGTCCGAGGCGGACAAGATGAACCCGTGGGCGCAGGCCGTCTACGACACGCTGTCCGCGGTCACCTCGCAGGACGTGATCGACGAGGTGCTGGCCCGGGACATGTTCGAGGTGCTGCCGCTGACCCACATCCGGGGCCGGTCATTGCACGACTCGTTCGTGGTGGTGGACGAGGCCCAGTCGCTGGAGCAGAGCGTGCTGCTCACCGTGCTGTCCCGGATCGGCGCCGGGTCGCGGGTGGTGCTCACCCACGACATCGCACAGCGGGACAACCTGCGGGTCGGCCGGCACGACGGGGTGGTCGCGGTGATCGAGAAGCTGAAAGGCCACCCACTGTTCGCGCACACCACGCTGGTCCGCTCCGAGCGGTCCCCGATCGCCGCACTAGTCACCGAGATGCTGGAGGATTCTGTCCTGTAACCAGGACCCCACGCGGACACGGCCGCCCCGGCTAGCCATCGGCCGGGGCGAGTCGGCACACTTGTCCCCATGGCTTTCGACTTGGCGGACCTCCTCGCGGCCCGGCACGGTGAGGGTTACGACCTCGCCGACCGGTACCTGAACCCCCAGCTGTCGCGGACGCTGCACGCCATCGGCTTCGACCGGGTGTACGAGCGGGCCGAGGGCGCCTACCTGTACGACTCCGACGGCCACCGGTACGCCGACTTCCTGGCCGGGTTCGGTGTGTTCGGGGTCGGCCGCAACCACCCGGTGGTGCGCCGGGCCCTGCACCAGATGCTCGACGCGGAACTGGCCGACCTGGTCCAGTTCGACGCCGCGCTGCTGCCCGGGCTGCTGGCCGAGCGGCTGCTGGCCAAGTCGCCCGGCCTGGACCGGGTGTACTTCGGCAACAGCGGCACCGAGGCCGTCGAGGCGGCGCTGAAGTTCGCCCGGTACGCCACCGGGCGGGGCCGGATCCTGTACTGCGACCACGCGTTCCACGGGCTGACCACCGGGTCGCTGTCGGTGAACGGCGCGGCCGAGTTCCGGGCCGGTTTCGCCCCGCTGCTGCCGGACACCATGATCCCGTTCGGCGACCTGGACGCGCTCGCCGCCGAACTGCGCAAAGGCGACGTGGCCGGGCTGCTCGTGGAGCCGATCCAGGGCAAGGGCGTGCACGTGCTGCCGGCCGGCTTCCTGGCCGCCGCGGCCACCCTGCTGCACGAGCACGGCGCGCTGCTGATCTGCGACGAGGTGCAGACCGGGCTGGGCCGGACCGGCAAGTTCTTCGCCTATCAGCACGACGACGTGCAGCCGGATATCGTCACCGTGGCCAAGGCGCTGTCCGGCGGCTTCATCCCGGTCGGCGCGACGCTGGCCAAGGGCTGGATCTTCGACAAGGTCTACTCGTCGATGGACCGGGTGCTGGTGCACGACTCCACGTTCGGCTCGAACGCGGCGGCCATGGCGGCCGGCCTGGCCACGCTGTCGGTCATCGACGACGAGGACCTGGTGGGCAACGCCGAGCGCACCGGGGCCGCGCTGCGCGACGCGCTCCAGTTGCTGGTGGACAAGTACGACATGCTGACCGAGGTGCGCGGCCGCGGGCTGATGATCGGCCTGGAGTTCGGCCGGCCCAAGGGCATCCGGCCGCGGGCCGCGTGGTCGGCGCTGCAGGCGGCCCGGGTCGGGCTGTTCGCCCAGATGGTGGTGGTCGCGCTGTTCGAGCGGCACCGCATCCTGACCCAGGTGCCCGGCGACCACATCGAGGCGATCAAGCTGATCCCGCCGCTGATCATCGGCGACGCCGAGGTGGAGCTGTTCCGCGACGCGTTCCAGGACGTGATGGACGACGCCAGCCGGGGCAGCGGGCTGATCTGGGACTTCGGCCAGACGCTGATCAAGCAGGCGGTCAGCAACCGCCGGGCGTGACCGGGCTGACGTCCTCGCTGGTGATCAGCACCTCGGCCACGTTCAGGTCGTGCGGGTACGTGATCTTGATGTTGCGCTCGCTGCCCGGCACCACGGCCACCGGCACGTCCGGCAGGTAGCGCAGCACCACCCCGCAGTCGTCGGTGGCGGTCAGGTCGGCGTAGCCCGGGTCGGCCAGGGCCAGCTCATGGGCCTGCCGGATCACCGACAGCCGGAAGCCCTGTGGCGTCTGGCACCGGCGCAGCGTCTCCCGATGCGGCATGCTGGTCATGATGCCGTCCTGGACCACCACGATCGTGTCGGACGCGGGCACGGCCACGCCCACGGCCCGGTGGTCACGCAGCGCACGCAGGCAGCCGGCGATCGTCGGCTGGTCCAGCAGCGGCCGGGCGGCGTCGTGGAACAGCACGTCAGCCTCGCCCGGCCCGAGCGCGGCGATGGCCCGCCGGGTCGATTCCGGGCGGGTCACGCCGCCCTCGATGACCCCGGTCACCTTGGCGTACCCACGCTCCGCGAGCAGGCTGCGGACCTGGTCGGTGTGCCCGGGCGCCATCACGATCAGGATCTCGTCCACCCCGGGCGCCTGCTCGAACGCGGCCACCGAGTGCTCCAGCAGGGCCCGGCCGGCCAGCGGCAGCAGCTGCTTGGGCACGGCCGCGCCGAACCGCAGCCCGGAGCCCGCGCCGAGCACCACCGCCACTGTCCGCATGAGCGGACTGTACCCGGATCCCCAGGCGGCCCAGCAACCTAGCCTGCGCGATGGTATGCCCTCTCCCACCCGGGTAGTAATCACGGGTTACCGGGATCACCGGGAGAGGACATGACGGTAACCACGGCTGTGGGGGTGCTGCCGCGCCGGATGGCGATCTGG
>DATCUG010000654.1:0-2066 GCA_036567525.1 Streptosporangiaceae bacterium
GGCGATGGCGTCGAACACATCCACGTCAGGCACCGGCCCGGTCAGCCCCCGGCCGTGGGCTGCAGCACTGTGGCCTGCAGTACCAGGCCGTTGCCGTCCGGGTCGTCGAACGTGACGAACCGGCCCCACGGCATCGACTGGACGCCGCCTTCGATGCGCACGCCGCGGGCCTGC
The DNA here is from genome assembly GCA_036567525.1 of Streptosporangiaceae bacterium. GTDB lineage: Bacteria > Actinomycetota > Actinomycetes > Streptosporangiales > Streptosporangiaceae > RYN-230. The sequence goes on from DATCUG010000654.1 coordinate 175, forward strand.
AGTTCGGTCACGTCCTTGTCCAGGTTGCCGGTCTCCAGCACGGTGCCCTGGACCGAGCCAGCGGGCATCCCCGGGAACCAGGTGACCAGGGTGATCGAGGTCTGCGAGCCGGGCGGCCGGACCTGCACCCAGCGCTGGTCCGGGCCCATCGTGGTGTCCGACACCAGCTCGAAGCCCAGCGTGTCCACGTAGAAGTCCCGGGCCCGGTCCTGATCGGCGACCGGCAGCGAGAACAGCTGTATGTGTGTGATCGTCATGCGCCCGATAATAGGTAAGCAATTGCTTACCAGTCAACCGGGTTCCCGGTCAGCGGTGCCGGGCCGGGTGAGCGCGAGCGGGTCGACCACCCGGTCGAACAGTTCCTCGCTGACCCCACTGGCCAGCGCGGCCTCGCGGAGCGTGACGTCGTGCTCGATCGCGTAGTGGGCGATGGCCGCGGCCTTGTGGTAGCCGATGACCGGGGACAGCGCGGTCACCATCATCACCGAGCGGTCGATGTTCTCCTGCAGCCTGGCCACGTTGACCTTGGTCCCCTCGACCATGAACTCGCGGAAGTGGTCGCACGCGTCGGCCATGATCAGCGCGGAGTGCAGGTAGCTGTTGATCAGGATGGGGCGGAACGTGTTCAGCTCGAAGTTGCCCTCGGCGCCGCCCATGGTGACGGCTACGTCGGACGCGATGACCTGGATGGCCACCATGAGCATGGCCTCGGCCTGGGTCGGGTTGACCTTGCCCGGCATGATCGAGGACCCGGGCTCGTTGGCTGGGAACAGCAGTTCGCCCAACCCGGTGCGCGGCCCGGAGCCGAGCCAGCGCAGGTCGTTGGCGATCTTGAACAAGGTGACCGCCGCTGCCTTGAGCCCGCCGTGTGCCCGGACCATCCGGTCCAGCGTGCCCTGCGCGGTGAACTTGTTGGCCGCGGTCCGGTACGGGGCCCCGGTCATCGACGCGATCTCGGCCGCCACCTGCTCGCCGAACTCAGGCGGGGCGTTCACCCCGGTGCCTACGGCGGTGCCGCCCATGGCCAGTTCGAGCAGTCCCTGGGTGGCGTGCTCGACCTCGGCGATGGCGTCATCGAGGGCGCCGGCGTAGCCGGACCACTCCTGGCCCACGGTCAGCGGGGTGGCATCCTCCAGGTGGGTGCGGCCGATCTTGACGATGTGCGCCCACTTCTTCGAGTTCCGCTCGATGGTGTCCCGCAGGCGGCGCAGCGCCGGGATGGTCTGGCCGGTGGCCATCGTGTACGCCGCGATGTGCATCGCGGTCGGGAACGTGTCGTTGCTCGACTGGCTCATGTTCACGTGGTCGTTCGGGCTGACCGGCTGCTGCGAGCCGAGCGTGCCGCCGGTGAGCTGGATGCACCGGTTGGAGATGACCTCGTTCACGTTCATGTTGGACTGGGTCCCGGATCCGGTCTGCCACACGTACAGCGGGAACTCGCTGTCGAGGGCGCCGCCGATCACCTCGTCGCAGACTCGCTGGATCAGCTCACCCAGCCAGCCGGGCAGCCGGCCGTCCCGGGTGTTCACCACGGCCGCGGCTTTCTTCACGTACCCGTAGGCGTGGTAGACCTCGGCCGGCATCCGGTCGTTGCCGATGCTGAAGTGGTGCAGGCTGCGCTCGGTCTGCGCGCCCCAGTAGTGATCGGCGGGCACGTCCACCTCGCCCAGGCTGTCGAACTCCCGCCGTGTCCCGGTCGCGTCCAGCCCGATCGGGATGTCGAGGATCTTCGGTGCGTCGGTCATACCTGAACGTTGCCAGGTGCCGGTCACGGGGGCCAGGGCGGGTCCGGTCAGCGGGGCGGGGCCAGGTCGTGCCGGCCGGTCAGCAGCAGCCACGTCACGGCCCCGACGATCAAGGCCGCGGTGGCGGGCTGGCCCCCGGCCACGATG
>DATCUG010000655.1:0-13474 GCA_036567525.1 Streptosporangiaceae bacterium
GACCTGTGCGGCACGTCCCGGTCCCGGGTGCTGGTCACCGCCCGGCAGATCGCCATGTACCTGTGCCGCGAGCTCACCGACCTGTCACTGCCCAAGATCGGCCAGCAGTTCGGCGGCCGCGATCACACCACGGTCATGCACGCGGACCGGAAGATCCGGAATCTGATGGCCGAGCGCCGGTCCATCTACAACCAGGTAACTGAACTCACTAACCGAATCAAACAGCAGGCGCGGTCCGGGTGAACGAGCACAGAACAGCGTCGGCTGTAACAATGGGTACACACAGGCTGTGGAAATCCCTGTGGACGGGCTTGGGACTATCAGGGGACAACGCGGCTAAAGCGGTGGGCGCCGACTGGGGAATCCAGCGGAATCGGCCGGCCGTCCCCAGCACATCCCCCGCGACCGCCGTGCGGCACACAACCCCTGTGGACCCGAATTCGCGGTCTGAGCTGGGAATACACCTGCTATCCCCAGCGTCCACCGACCCTATTGCGACTACGTTCTTGTATCTCAAAGAGAAATCAACTACGCAACAGGCAGGCCGTGGGCCGAGCACACCAGGAAGCCTGCTGTGCGATACCCACTGCGGGGATACCCACTCCGCAGGCAGCTTGAAACCGGTTGCGGCGGTGCCGGAACGCACATTCATCAGAAGGGGAGGCAGGTTCCTGTGAAGATCCAGGTGGAACGCGACGTGCTGGCCGAGGCCGTGGCCTGGACCGCCCGGGCGCTGCCGGCCCGGCCCGCGGTCCCGGTGCTGGCGGGCATCCGGCTGCAGGCGGCCGGGGAGCTGACCCTGTCCAGCTTCGACTACGACGTGTCCGCCCAGGCCACGGTGCCGGTCAGCACGGAGGAAGAGGGTGACCTGCTGGTCTCCGGGCGGCTGCTGGCCGAGATCACCCGGAGCCTGCCGGCCCGGCCGGTCGAGATCACCACGGACGGTGCGCGCGCCACGCTGACCTGCGGCAGTGCCACGTTCACCCTGCTCACCATGCCGTCCGAGGACTACCCGTCGCTGCCCGCCATGCCGCCCGCGGCCGGGGCCATCGGCAGCGATGCGTTCGCGTCCGCGGTCAGCCAGTCGGCCACCGCGGCCGGCCGGGACGACACGCTGCCCGCGCTGACCGGGGTGCGGATCGAGATCGAGGGCGACACGCTCACCCTGGTGTCCACCGACTGGTACCGGCTGGCCGTCCGCGAGCTGCGCTGGAACCCGGCCCGGCCGGACATGTCGGCCGCGGTGCTGGTGCCGGCCCGGGCGCTGGCCGAGACCGCGCGGGCGCTCACGGCCGGCGCCGAGGTGTCCATCGCGCTGGCCCTGCCCGGCGAGGAAGGGTCCGGCGGCGAGGGGATGATCGGCTTCGAGGGGGCCGGGCGGCGCACCACCACCCGGCTGCTCGGCGGCGACTTCCCGCGCTACCAGTCGCTGCTGCCGAACCAGATCAACTCGGTGGCCGAGCTGGCGGCCGGGCCGTTCGCCGAGGCGGTCAAGCGGGTCGCCCTGGTGGCCGAGCGGAACACCGCGGTGCGGCTGTCGTTCTCGCCGGGCCAGCTCGTGCTGGAGGCCGGGACCGGGGACGAGGCCAACGCGGTCGAGGTCATCGAGGCCAGCTTCGAGGGCGACGACATCCAGATCGCGTTCAACCCGCAGTACCTGCTGGACGGGCTGACCGCGCTGGACTCCGACGTGGCCCGGATCGCGTTCACCGAGCCGGGCAAGCCGGCCCTGATCACCGGCAAGCCGGCCCCGGACGAGCAGCCCGACTACCGCTACCTGCTGATGCCGATCCGCCTCGGCTCCTGACCAGCCGAGTAGCCTGCTCATGTGCATCTGACCCGCCTCGCGCTCACCGACTTCCGGTGCTATGCGGCGGTGGACCTGAGCCTGGGCCCCGGGGTGAGCACGCTGATCGGCCAGAACGGGGAGGGCAAGACCAACCTGGTCGAAGCGGCCGGGTACGTCGCCACCCTGGGCAGCCACCGGGTCAGCAGCGACGCGCCGCTGGTCCGGCAGGGCGCCGAGCGGGCCATCGTGCGCGCCGCGGTCAGCTCGCCGGAGCGTGATTCGCTGGTCGAACTCGAGATCAACCCGGGCCGGGCCAACCGGGCCCGGGTCAACCGGGTCGCGGTGCCGCGGCCGCGCCAGGTGCTCGGCATCCTGCGCACCGTGCTGTTCGCCCCGGAGGACCTGGCGCTGGTCAAGGGTGACCCGGACCAGCGGCGGCGGTACCTGGACGAGCTGCTGGTCGCGGCCGCGCCGCGGTACGCGGCGGTGCGGTCCGACTACGAGCGGGTGGTCAAGCAGCGCACCGCGCTGCTCAAGTCGGCCCGGGCGCACCGGCTGCCGGATGGCGCGCTGGAGACCTGGAACGAGCACCTGGTGCGAAACGGGGTGGAGTTGCTGGCGGGGCGGCTGGGGCTAACCGGGACACTGCGACCGCTGGTGGCCAAGGCCTACGCGGCGGTCTCCGGCGAGGACGGCGCGGCCGGGATTAATTACCGTCAACGTGGCGTTGACATTACGGACGGAGAAACGACCGACCGCGAGGTTCTGGCCGGCCGCCTGCGCGACGCGCTGGCCCGGGCCCGGCCCGAGGAAATTGACCGGGGTGTCTGCCTGGTCGGCCCGCACCGCGACGACCTCGACCTGACCATCGGCCCGCTGCCCGCGCGCGGTTATGCCAGCCACGGCGAGTCCTGGTCGATGGCGCTGGCGCTCCGGCTGGCCGCCTACGAGCTGCTCCGGGCGGACGGCGGCGACCCGGTGCTGCTGCTCGACGACGTGTTCGCCGAACTGGACACCGCCCGCCGGGACCGGCTGGCCCGGCTGGTGGCCGGGGCCGAGCAGGTGCTGGTCACCGCGGCCGTGCCGGCCGACGTGCCGGCCAGCCTGTCCGGGGCCAGGTTCGACGTGGCTGAGGGGACGGTCCGGCGTGCCGGGTGACGAGGACCGGGCGAAGCTGGCCCGCGACGCGCTGAACAGGGCAAAAGCGGATGCCCGGGCGCGCGGGGAGGCGCCAGGGGCGGCCCCGAAGGCCGCTCGGGACGCGGCCCGGAAGGCCGGCCCAGGCGCCCGTCCGCGCCGGCCGAGGCGTGACGACCCGCAGCCCCTGGGCACCGCGATCCAGGGTTTGCTGAACGACCAGGGCTGGCAGGCGGCCGCCCGGGTGGGCTCGGTGTTCGGCCGGTGGCCGGAAATCGTCGGCGCCGAGATGGCCGCGCACACCAGGCCGGACCGGCTGGACGGCGACGAACTGGTGGTTATTGCCGACTCCACCGCCTGGGCGACCCAGGTCCGCTGGCTGGCCAAGGACCTGATCCGCACGCTCAACGCGGAGCTCGGCAGCGGCACCGTCGCCACGGTGAAAATCCGCGGTCCGGAGCAGCCGCGGCGGCCCGGTGAATGGCGGGTTCGCGGCAGTCGCGGGCCACGCGACACGTACGGCTGAGACTGAAGGTTCTCCCAGGTAAAATGGGACTGCGCCCGGGGGCCCCTATGGCCGATCAGGCCGTTGTGCCCTGCAGCGCATTATCTATGCCAAGAGGAGCTTGCTCTTGTCTTACGACGCACGTTCGATCACGGTCCTGGAGGGCCTTGAGGCGGTACGCAAGCGTCCCGGTATGTACATCGGCTCTACCGGTGAGCGCGGCCTGCACCATCTCGTCCAAGAGGTAGTGGACAACGCGGTTGACGAAGCGCTGGCCGGGTTCTGTGACCGCATTGACGTCACGCTGCTGGCCGACGGCGGGGTCCGGGTGGCCGACAACGGCCGCGGCATCCCGGTCGATGAGCACCCGGTGGAAAAGCGCCCCGCGGTCGAGGTGGTGCTGACCACGCTGCACGCCGGCGGCAAGTTCGACAGCCAGTCCTACGCGGTGTCCGGCGGCCTGCACGGGGTGGGCGTGTCGGTGGTGAACGCGCTGGCCAGTCGGCTGGAAGTGGAGGTGCGCCAGCTCGGTTTCGTGTGGCGGCAGAGCTACCAGATGAGCCAGCCGACCGGCCCGCTGACGCGAGGCGAGCCGACCGGGGAGACCGGCACCATCGTCACGTTCTGGCCGGACGGTGACATCTTCGAGACCACCGACTGGGACTACGAGACGCTGTCCCGGCGGCTGCAGGAAATGGCGTTCCTGAACCGTGGCCTGGAGATCAACCTGACCGACGAGCGCCCGGAGCACGAGGAGACCGGCAACGGCGAGCCGGGCCAGCCGCGGTCGGTGCACTACTGCTACGCGGGCGGCATCGCGGACTTCGTGCGCTACCTGAACGCGTCGAAGGAGCCGGTGCACGCCACCGTCATCGACTTCGGCGAGGAAGGCGACGGGATCTCGGCCGAGATCGCCATGCAGTGGAACAGCAGCTACTCGGAGTCGGTGCACACGTTCGCCAACACGATCAACACGGCAGAGGGCGGCACCCACGAGGAAGGCTTCCGGGCCGCGCTGACCACGATCGTGAACAACTACGCCCGGGACCAGAAGCTGGTCCGGGAGAAGGACGAGCGGCTATCGGGCGAGGACGTGCGCGAGGGCCTGGCCGCGATCATCCACGTCAAGCTGTCCAACCCGCAGTTCGAGGGCCAGACCAAGACCAAGCTCGGCAACACCGAGGCCAAGTCGTTCGTGCAGAAGGCGGTCAACGACCATCTGCGGGACTGGTTCGACCGCAACCCGGGCGAGGCCAAGGACATCATCACCAAGGCCAGCCAGGCGGCCCGGGCCCGGATCGCGGCCCGCCAGGCCCGTGACCTGACCCGGCGCAAGGGCCTGCTGGAGAGCAGTTCGCTGCCCGGGAAGCTGGCCGACTGCCAGTCCGGTGAGCCGGACAAGTGCGAGATCTTCGTGGTCGAGGGCGACTCGGCCGGCGGCTCGGCCAAGCAGGGCCGCAACCCCGAGTTCCAGGCCATCCTGCCGATCCGGGGCAAGATCCTGAACGTGGAGAAGGCCCGCATCGACCGGGTGCTGAAGAACAACGAGGTGCAGGCGCTGATCACCGCGCTGGGCACCGGCATCCACGACGACTTCGACATCACCAAGCTCCGCTACCACAAGATCATCCCGATGGCGGACGCGGACGTGGACGGGCAGCACATCACCACGCTGCTGCTCACCCTGCTGTTCCGGTTCATGAAGCCACTGATCGAGGCGGGCCACGTCTACCTGGCCCAGCCGCCGCTGTACAAGATCAAGTGGGAGGGCCGCGGGGTCAAGCCCGAGTACGCGTACTCGGACCGGGAGCGGGACGCGCTCATCGAGGCCGGTATCGCCGAGGGCCGCCGGGATCCCCGGCCGCGCGATGGTGTGCAGCGCTTCAAGGGCCTGGGTGAGATGAACGCCACCGAGCTGTGGGACACCACCATGAACCCCGAGAACCGGGTGCTCAAGCAGGTGACGGTGGACGACGCCGCCCAGGCGGATGAGCTGTTCACCGTGCTGATGGGTGAGGACGTGGAAGCGCGGCGGGCGTTCATCCAGCGCAACGCCAAGGACGTCAGGTTCCTCGACATCTGACCGACGGCACAGGCATGGCCGCGGGTCCGCCCGGTGGCCACAGGAGAGGTTGTTACACGTGACTGAGCTGGACACCGCTGGGGGTGGCCGGGAACGGACCGAGCCGGTCGACATCCAGGTGGAGATGCAGCGCAGCTACATCGACTACGCGATGTCGGTTATCGTCGGCCGGGCCCTGCCCGACGTGCGCGACGGCCTCAAGCCGGTGCACGTCCGCATCCTGTGGGCCATGTACGACGGGGGCTACCGGCCGGACCGCGGCTACTTCAAGTGCTCCCGGGTGGTCGGCGACGTGATGGGCCAGTACCACCCGCACGGTGACTCGGCCATCTACGACGCGCTGGTCCGGCTGGCCCAGCCGTGGTCGATGCGGATGCCGCTGATCGACGGGCAGGGCAACTTCGGCTCCCCGGGCAATGACCCGCCGGCCGCCATGCGGTACACCGAGTGCCGCCTGGCCCCGCTGGCCATGGAGATGCTCCGGGACATCGACAAGGACACCGTTGACTTCCGGCCCAACTACGACGGCCGGACGCCCGAGCCCACCGTGCTGCCCAGCCGGTTCCCGAACCTGCTGATCAACGGGTCGCAGGGCATCGCGGTCGGCATGGCCACCAACATCCCCACGCACAACCTGCGCGAAGTGGCCGCCGGGGTGCACTGGTACCTGGACAACTTCGAGGCCACCGACGAGGAACTGCTCGAAGCTCTGATCGAGCGGGTCAAGGGCCCGGACTTCCCGACCCGGGGCCTGATCGTCGGCCGCCGCGGCATCGAGGACGCGTACCGGACCGGGCGCGGCTCGATCACCATGCGGGCCGTGGTGGACATCGACGAGGACGCCCGCGGCCGGGCCTGCCTGATCGTCACCGAGCTGCCCTACCAGGTCAACCCGGACAACCTGGCCTCGAAGATCGCCGAGCTGGTCCGGGACGGCCGGGTCAGCGGCATCGCCGACGTCCGGGACGAGAGCAGCGGCCGCACCGGCCAGCGGCTGGTCATCGTGCTCAAGCGGGACGCGGTGGCCAAGGTCGTGCTGAACAACCTGTACAAGCACACCCAGCTGCAGGACACGTTCGGCGCCAACATGCTCGCGCTGGTCGACGGCGTGCCGCGCACGCTCCGGCTGGACCAGATGATCCGGCACTGGGTCACGCACCAGATCGAGGTCATCGTCCGGCGCACCCGGTACCTGCTGCGCCAGGCTCAGGAGCGGGCGCACATCGTCCGCGCCCTGCTCAAGGCGATCGACCGGATCGACGAGGTTATCGCGCTGATCCGGGGCAGTGCGTCGGCGGCGGTCGCGCAGCAGGGCCTGATGGAGCTGCTGGAGATCGACGAGGTCCAGGCCCGGGCCATCCTGGACATGCAGCTGCGCCGGCTGGCCGCCCTGGAGCGGCAGGCCCTGGCCGACGAGTACGAAGAACTGATGGCGAAGATCGCCGACTACGAGGCCATCCTGGCCTCGCCGGAGCGGCAGCGGCAGATCATCGGCGAGGAGCTCGGCGAGATCGTGGACCGGTACGGCGATGAGCGGCGCACCCGGATCATCCCCTACGACGGCGACGTGACCAACGAGGACCTGATCGCCGAGGAGGACGTGGTCGTCACGATCACGCACGGCGGCTACGCCAAGCGGACCAAGACCGACCTGTACCGGGCGCAGCGCCGCGGCGGCAAGGGGGTGCGCGGTGCCCAGCTGCGCACCGACGACATCGTCGACCACTTCTTCGTCACCACCACGCACCGGTGGATCCTGTTCTTCACCAACAAGGGACGGGTGTACCGGGCCAAGGCCTACGAGCTGCCGGACACGGCGCGGGACGCCCGCGGCCAGCACGTGGCCAACCTGCTCGCGTTCCAGCCCGATGAGCGGATCGCCGAGGTGCTGGCGATCCCGGACTACACGGTGGCGCCGTACCTGGTCATCGCGACCCGCACCGGGATGGTGAAGAAGTCGCTGCTGACCGCGTTCGACTCGCCCCGGTCCGGTGGCATCATCGCGATCAACCTGCGCGACGAGGACGAGGTCATCTCGGCCCGGCTGGTCTCCCCCGAGGACGACCTGCTGCTGGTCAGCCGCAAGGCCCAGGCGATCCGGTTCCACGCCACCGACGAGGCGCTCCGCCCGATGGGCCGGGACACCTCGGGTGTCATCGGCATGCGGTTCACCGACGGTGACGAACTGCTCGACATGCACGTGCTGCGGAACGGGGCCGACGTCCTGGTGGCCACCGGCGGCGGGTACGCCAAGCGGACCCCGTCCGACCAGTACCCGGTGCAGGGCCGCGGCGGCCATGGCGTGCTGACGGCCCGGATCACCGGCTCGCGCGGCGAACTGGTCGGCGCGCTGATGGTGCACCCGGACGACGAGGTGTTCGCGATGACATCCTCCGGCGGCGTCATCCGCACCTCGGCCGGCGAGGTCAAGCTGTCCGGCCGGCAGACCATGGGCGTCCGGTTGATGAACCTGGCTCCTGGGGACAGCGTGGTGGCCATCGCCCGCAATGCCGAGTCCGGTGCCGAGGCCGAAGCCGAGGCAGAAGCCGAGTCCGGGGAAGAAACCCCAGGTGAGGCGGTGACCGAGCCGGGTAGCTAAGGTCACGGTGCGGTGACGGGAGCGGCAGCATCGCCATTCGGAGATAACCTCGTAGGAAAGCTGCTCGAGGAGGACGGGGTGGATCAACGCGCGGAACCGCCGTCGTGGCTGCCTGAAGGGGGACAGCCAACGACGGGCACAGGTGCTGACGTGCGCAGCCCCGACGCCAATGAGGCTGATGAGGCAGCGCCCGGTGGTGCGGCAGAGTACAGCTTTGACGGGGAATCCAATTTCTCGAACGGCGCGGATTTCCCCCCACCGCCACCGCCGGCGCCGGCATCCCAGACCGCCCAGGTGCCGCCGTACCCGGCGCAACTATCCGAGCCGGCGGCCCAGTCTGGCCGGGCGGACGACCAGGATGGCCGGACCGGCACGTTCAGCGCCATCCCACGCGGCCGGTACCTGGCCGGCGCCGCGGCGGCACTGCCCAGCAAGGCCAAGGTGAAGCAGGCCAGGCCGGGCAAAGCCGCCAGCCAGGGGGCGGCGGGGCGGCGGGCCGATCTGGTCGTCGCCCGGCTCGAACCGTGGTCGGTGATGAAGTTCAGCTTCCTCATGTCGCTGGTGGCGTGGGTGGTGCTGTTCGTCGCCGTCGCGTTCCTGTACTTCACGCTGTCCGGCCTGGGCGTGTTCAGCTCGATCGAGCACACGCTGACCAGCGTGACGTCGAGTAACAACTCGGCTGGGATGAACCTGAACCGCTGGTTCTCCGCATCCCGGATCCTCGGCTACACGATGCTGCTCGGCGCGGTGAACATCATCCTGATCACGGCGCTGTGCACCGTCGGTTCCATGATCTACAACCTGGTCACCCACCTGGGCGGCGGAATCGAGGTCACCCTGCGGGAGACGGACTGAACGGGGCACCGCGCAGAATGCGATAACCTATCCCGGCGGTGTCCGCCATGAGGGCGTATAGCTCAGTCGGTTAGAGCGCTTCCCTGATAAGGAAGAGGTCCGTGGTTCAAGTCCACGTACGCCCACCCAGCTCAACCTCTCTGGCATTATCGAAGGGTGAGCAGCCCTGCACTGGACAGCCTTGCGCAAACCGCATATGAGGCCCATCGCAGCGCCCATCCTGGATCGCTGCCACCGTGGGACGAGGCCCCGGAAGCAGAACAGCAAGCCTGGAAAGTAGCCGTGTCCGCGGTAGCCGGGCAGACCGGGATGACGCTGGCCGACGCCGTACCGAGCCAGTCGCTGCACGTCGAGGTGGGCCGGGACCGGCACGTCTTCCACACCAACTTCACCGCCGGGCGGCAGGGCACCCTGCTGATCACCGACGACTTCGCGTCCGGCCACCACGCCCGGTTCCAGGTGGCGCACGGGTTCTGGTACGTCGAGGACCTCGGCTCGAAGAACGGCACCTGGCTCAACGGCCGCCGGATCCACGCGCCGCAGCGGCTGAAGAAGGGCGACAAGGTCAAGATCGGGCACACCACCGTGGTGATCGCCCTGATGACCACGGCGTCCTGAAGCCTCAGCCCGTTACCAGCCCAGTTCCCTGAGCCGCTCGTCGCCGATGCCGAAATGGTGCCCGACCTCGTGGATCACCGTGCGCCGCACCTGCTCCACCACCTGGTCGGGCGTCTGGCAGATCGCGCAGATGGCCAGCCGGTAGATGGTGATCCGGTCCGGCAGCACCCCGGCGTACTGGGTGGACCGGCTGGTCAGTGGCACGCCCTGATACAGGCCGAGCAGCCCACGCGGCCCCGGGCCATGCTCCACCGTGACGGCCACGTTGGCCATCAGCTGGCCCAGATCCTCCGGCAGGCTGTCCAGCGCGGCCGCGACCATCTCCTCGAAGCGCTCCGGCTCGACCTCGATCACTGGTCCATTGTCCACAACCGCAGCTGCTGATAAGAGATCGCTTAATCGGCGGTCGCCCTACCCGGCGGCACGAATTACCATCGGCACCATGACTGAGCAGCCGGATGAGGCGCTGGGCGTGCTGCGCGGGATCTGGGCCGCCCAGGGGCAGACCAGCGCGGATCTGGACGACGAGGCCTGCGGCACCAAGTCCTGCCAGCGGATGGCCGACATCAACTTCGACGGGCTGGCCGCCGAAGATGAGGACCTGCGCACGGCCTGGCGGTCGCGGCTGGCCCGCGAAGGCAAGCTGAACCCGGCGGGCGGCACCGTGGCGGACCTGGTCCGCGGCGAGTAGCGCGTTGGACCAGCCAGGCAGCGTTGCCGAGCTGACCGCGATCCTGCGCCAGGGCGGCTACCTGGCGGATCGCGGGCTGGCCACCGCGCTCTACGTCGGGCTGTCCCTGCAGCGGCCGATCCTGCTCGAAGGCGAAGTCGGGGTGGGCAAGACCGAGGCGGCCAAGGTGCTCGCGGCCGCGTTCGGCCGGCAGCTCATCCGGCTGCAGTGCTACGAGGGCATCGACACCAACCAGGCGCTGTACGAGTGGGACTACGCGCGGCAGATGCTCTACATCCGGGCCCTGTCCGAGCGGAACATCGCCGAAGACGACGCGGTGGACAAGGTATTCGGGCCGCGTTTCCTGCTGGAACGGCCGCTGCTGGCCGCGGTCCGGGCCGGCGGCCAGGCCGTGCTGCTGATCGACGAGGTGGACCGGGCCGACGACGAGTTCGAGGCGTTCCTGCTCGAAGTGCTGTCCGACTTCCAGATCAGCATCCCGGAGATCGGCACCGTCCAGGCGCCCAGCCCGCCGCTGGTCATCCTCACCTCCAACCGCACCCGGGAGCTGCACGACGCGCTCAAGCGGCGCTGCCTCTACCACTGGATCGGCTACCCGCCCGCCGCCCGCGAGGTGGAGATCGTGCTGGTCCGCGCGCCCGGGGTGCCGGAAAAGCTGGCCCGCTCGGTGGTCAGCGCGGTCAACCGGCTGCGCGAGCTGGACCTGGCCAAGCCACCCGGGGTGGCCGAGACCATCGACTGGGCCAGCACCCTCGACTTCCTCGGCGCGGCCGAGCTCGGACCGGCCGCCGCCGAGGACACCCTGGGCGCGGTGGTCAAGGAGCGCGACGACCTGGAGCTGGTCCGGGAGAACCTGGAAGAGATCACATCCGGTGGCTAACGGGACCCCGTTCGTCCGCGTGCTGGCCGATTTCGCCGCCGCGCTGCGCGCCGCCGGGCTGCCGGTCGGCTCCGGGGACGTGCTGGCCTACGCCACCGCGCTGAGCACGCTGGACCCTACCGACCTGGTCGACCTGTACTGGGCTGGGCGCACCACGCTGGTCACCCGCCGGGACAGCATCGCGACTTACGACCGGGTATTCAAACGCTTCTTTCTTAACGCCGTAAACCCGGTTCGCGACATGCTCACGCTACGGGCCCAGCTGACGGCGGAAACCCAGGCTGTGCTCGATGTGCCCGCCACCGACCCTCAAGACGGCGACCAAGGCGACCCCGAGGAGGCCACGCTCGGCCTGATGGCGTCGGACGCGGAAGCGCTGCGGCACAAGGCGTTCGCGGCGTGCACCCCGGAGGAACTGGCCGCGCTGCGCCGGATCATGGCCCGGATCCGGCTCGCCCCGCCGCGGCGGCGCACCCGGCGGACCCGGTCCGCGAGGGCCGGGCCGTCCCCCGACCTGCGCCGGATGGTGCGTGAGTCGCTGCGCCTGCACGGTGACCCGGCCACGCTGAGCTGGCGGCGGCGCAAGGTCCGGCTGCGCCCGCTGATCCTCATCCTGGACGTATCCGGGTCGATGGCCGACTACTCGCGCAGCCTGCTCCAGTTCGCCTACTCGGCCCAGCGGGCAGCCGCCCAGAACGGCCCGGGCGGCCCGGCCAAGGTCGAAGTGTTCTGCTTCGGCACCCGGCTGACCCGGATCACCCGGGCGCTGGACCGGCGGCGGCCGGATGATGCGCTGCGGCGCGCCACCGAGGCGGTGGTCGACTGGGAGGGCGGGACCAGGATCGGGGCCAGCCTGGACACGTTCGTCCGGGACTGGGGGCGCCGCGGCCTGTGCCGGGGCGGGATCGTGGTCATCTGCTCCGACGGCCTGGACCGCGGCGACCCGGACCTGCTGGCCACCGCGATGGAGCGCCTGCGGCGGCTCAGCCACCGCATCGTCTGGCTGAACCCACATGCCGGTGGGCCAGGCGGTGCGCTGGGCATGGCCATCGCCGCGCCGCATATCGACCTTTTGTTGCCCGGGCACGATCTGAGCAGCCTGGAAGAACTGGCTACGCTGCTGCCAGCCCTTCGGTAAGGAGCCCCGGTGAGGTGGAGCGTAGGGATCGAGGCCGAACTCGGCCGGATCACGACCCGCGAGGAAATAGTCGAGCTGGCCGACGCGGTCGCGGGCAGCAACGGCATCGCCACCGGCATCGGCACCACGCACTACGGCGCGCAGCTCATCGTCGAGGCGGCCAGCCAGGACGAGGCGATCGAATCGGCTACCGAGCAGTTCCGGCAGGCCGCGGCCCGGGCCGGGCTGCCCCAGGCACCCATTGCCCGGACTGAGGCGATCAGCGAAGAAGACGGCACATGATCCGGCTCGGCTCGCTGGCTGGTTACCCGTTCGAGGGGCCGCGGCTGCTCGGCGGGTGGACCCCGGAGCCGGTGCCCGCGGTGTACGCCATCGTGTGCAAGCCCGACCCGGACACCAAGCCAGAGCACTACGCGGTCATCTACGTCGGTCATGCCGATGATCTGTCCGCCGAGCGCTTCCCGTTCCGGCACCCGCGCGCGGCCTGCTGGGTGCGCCGGGCCGGCTCCCGCTGGAAGGTATACATCTGCACCTACCAGGTGCCCGGTGGCGGCCGGGCGCACCGGGAGCAGATCAGCCGCGAGCTGACCGCGATTTACCACCCCGGCTGCAACGAACAGCAGTACGACCAGGCCTGGAAAGACGAGTGGATCGGCGGTCCCCGGTCCACTCCCCCTCGCTAGGGCTGCGGCGCGTAACCAACCGCGTCGTGCAGCCGGGACCGGCGGCGGCCCGAGGCGGGCCGGGCCGGCTCCCGCTCCTGCGCGGCCGCTTCCCCGGCCGGGGCCGGGGCGTAGGTCACGCCGGCCACGATCTCCTCGGCCATCCCGTACAGCAGCGGCAGCGCGCCGGCCACCACCCCGCCGGTCTGGTTGATGTGCTCCACGCCCGGGCCGATCAGCTTGGCGTCGCCCACGATTGTCGCGGCGGTGCCGAACGCCTCCTCCAGGTTCCCGGCGATCCGGGTCAGCAGCGAGCCCACCCAGTACAGGAAGAACGCCAGCCCGGCGATCAGCAGCGCGATGACGATAACCGTCCAGACGACCAGCCCGGTCATGACCTCACCTTTCCCAGTACCCGGCCGAGGAACAGGTGGTGCTGCAGGCCTTCCGCGAGCACCGCTTCGACCCCGTCGGCGACCTGCGGGATCAGCACCGTGTTGGCGGTGTTGTCGGCCGC
>DATCUG010000656.1:0-13133 GCA_036567525.1 Streptosporangiaceae bacterium
CCCCCGCCGCGCCGGCCGAGGTGGTGGACACCACCGGGGCCGGGGACAGCTACATCGCCGGTTTCCTGCACGCCCGGCTGACCGGGGCGGACATCCCGCAGGCCATGCACGCCGCGGCGGCGGCCGCCGCGCAGACCTGCACCCACCTCGGCGCGTGGCCGCAGGAGCCGGCGCCGTTGCGCTGAACCGGGCAGGCTCTAGAGTGTGCCCATGACGGGAGAACTGGAGCCTGCGGGCGGCGGCGAACTGGTGCCGCCGGGCGAGCTACGGGCTTCCTACGCGGACCGGGACCGGGTGGCCGAGCAGTTGCGGATCGCGGCCGGCGACGGCCGGCTGGACGCCGAGGAACTCGACCAGCGGCTGGAAAAGGCGCTGACCGCGCGGACCTACGCCGAGCTGACCGCGCTGACCCGGGACCTGCCCGCGGTAGGCGGCACGGCCGGCCCGCCCCGGGAGCTGATCCGCATCGACACCGGGTCCGGGTCCGCCGAGCGCTCGGGCCGCTGGGTGGTGCCGCGCCGGATGGAGGTCCGGGTGCGGAGCGGCTCGACCAGACTCGATTTCACCGAGGCGGTCATCACCCAGCCGACGCTGGAGATCGAGGCCGAGGTGCGCAGCGGCGCGCTGGTCCTGATCACCAAGCCGGGCATCACCGTGGACCTGGACGACGTCTCGGTGCGCAGCGGCGTGGTCAAGGACCGGACGCAGTGGAGCCCGTCGGCGCCCGCCATCCTGCATATCCGGGTGTCCGGGCAGGTCGGCAGCGGCGAGGTGGCGGTGCGCGCGCCCCGCCCGCCGCGCCGCACGTTCTGGCAGTGGCTACTCCGCCGCCCCCGCCCCCGCGCCCCCTACCAGCTGACCTGACCGCCCGGGCTGGGCCTGGGCAGACCCCCGGCGAGAGCCGGGCAGGAGACCCCAGCAACCTCAATAAGCACACAGCTCCCAAACCATTGTTGATGTTGAAATTGGTCCCACGTGAGTGTGGCCATCTTCAACATCAACAACTGGGTGGGTCCACAGTCTCAGGCGGCCGGTGCTCACAAGCCGAAGGCGTGCAGCAGCGCACGAGTGGCCACCATCAGCAGGACTGCGCCCATGCCGAACGCGATGTTGCGCGGGAAGCGACACAGCTCACGACGGCGGGCGGCGCGGCGAAGCTCCCGGCGCCGGGCCGTCCCTCCGGGCCGGGTGGCGGCCCGTGCGTTGACATGACGTGGATATTTCAGCTCAGGCGCCGGTCCGGTAGTGCCGTCAATGCTCGGTGCACTGCGGGGTGCCTAGGGAGGCGGGTGGGGGGCCGGAGCCGAGCAGGCCGAACGTGGTGGAGCCACCGGGCGCCAGCGAGCCGTCGTAGCTGGCGCTGGTCACGCTGACCGCGGCCCCGGACTGGGTCGCGGTGGCGCTCCAGATCTGGGTGATGGCCTGGCTGCCCGGCCAGGAGAAGCTGACGTTCCAGCCGGACGTGGCGGCCGCGCCCGGGTTGGTCACGGTGAAGCCGAGCTGGAAGCCACCGCTCCACGAGTTGACCACCGACCAGGTCACCTGGCAGCCGCCCGGCGCGGCGGTGCCGCTGGCGGTCGGGCTCGCGCTCACGGTCGGCGTCACGGTCGGAGTGGCCGAATGCGTCGGCGTCGGGCCGGCCGTGGTCGCGGTCGGCGACGCGCTGGTCGGGGTCGGGCTCGGCGTGGGCGCGGCGCCGCTGCCGTTGGTCAGCACCACCACCGACTCGGCGGGCACCGACACGGAACCGCCGGACACGCTGCTCTGCGTCACCGACGGGTGAGCCGCCGAGTAGCTGTACTCCGTCTCGGCCGAGCTGGTGATGCCCAGGCTGGACGCGGCGACCGAGTACCCGTTGCTGGGGTCGGCGTTGACCAGCATGACCGCGTACGAGCCGCCGGGCAGGTCGGAGTAGTAGCCGTAGATGTTGGGCGTGGCCACGGCCAGCGTGCCGACCTTGGCCCCCTTCACGGCCAGCTTCGAGGCCAGCTGGTAGCCGTAGTACGGCGGATAAGGCGTGTCCACCGCCGGCTCGCCGCTGGTCCCCGACGAGAACATGCCGAAGTCCGCCGTCGGCGACCCGTAGTTCTGCACATCCCACCAGTCCACGGACTGCGCGCCGAACGACAGCCACTCCATCGCGTTGGCCGCCGCGAACAGCGCGCCGACCGGCTCCTCGTTCCATTCGTTGGCCGTCTGCGACATGTTCGTCTCGCCCACCACGAAGTAGGCGCTCGGGTCGTAGGCGGACAGCGCCGCCTTGACCTCGGCCGCGGCGGGCGGGATGTTGTCGATCAGCTCCATGATCGACTGGACGCTCTCCGACGGGGTGCCGTTGATCGGGTACCAGTGCACGTCGGCGCAGTTGATGTCGGCCGCGTCGGCCTGCAGGATGGTCGAGTTCCAGTTCTGGTAGTCGGTCACCCCGGAGCCGGGCGCCAGGTTGCCGTCCATGCCGTAGTCGTAACAGATCTGCGCGGCCGGGTTGGCCGCCTTCATCGCCTGCATGTAGGCCAGCCCGTTGCTGGCGTAGGACGCGGCGGTGTGCGGGTTGGCGTGGTTGTCGATCTCCCAGGAGCCGTACTCCTCGTTACCGATTTCCCACAGCGCGACCCCTTGGCCCGCGCTCGAAGACTGGGTCACCCAGGCGGCGGCGTCGGCCGGCGTGTCCGAGCCGTAGTTGACCGTGACGAACTTCTGCCCGCCGGTGATCGCGTCCACCTGGCTGGAGTACTGCGCGAAGTCCACCGGGTCGGCGGTGCCCTGGTAGGTGTTGGGCTGCCACAGGTACCCGTCCGCGTACGAGCCGCCCGGGTAGCGGATCAGCCCGGTGCCCGCCGCGGACAGGTCGCTGGCCACCGCCGGGTCGGGGAAGTTCGAATCCCAGGACGCGGTGTTCACCCCGAGCGGATCCAGCGGCCCGGACAGCGTGGCGCTGCCGCTGCCCTGGGTCGGCCCGGCGCAGCTCACCGCCGGCGCCGGGTTGGCCGTGCCGTTGTAGTCGCCGTCGAAGCCCCAGGTGGTGCTCTGCCCCGGGGTCAGCACCGCGTTGTACGTCCCGCCCGGCGTCGCGGTCAGCGTCGCGCCGCTGGCCGTCACGTTGGCGCTGTAGGCCGACCCGGCCACCAGCGTCTGGCCTGCGCTGAACGTGAGTGTGACGGTCCAGGTGCTGATGGTGTACGCGGAGTTGTTGGTCACGGTGACGGTCGCGCCGAAGTCGGGCGGGTTGTTGGACGGGGTCTGCCAGCCCACCGTGTACGCGGCCGCGCAGGCCGCCCCGGTGTCGGCCGGGGCCCGGGTCGCGCTGACCGTGACCGCACCCGCCGCGGCCAGCAGGATCGCCAGTGCGGCGCTCAGCCGGATACGCATGATTGGCTCCTTACCGGACGATGGCCTCGACGATGACGGTGCTGCCCGGCGCGGCAGGCGGCACCAGGGTGCCCTCGATCTCCTCGCCGTCCACGCAGACCAGGCTGACCCGGCCGGTCAGGCCGGGCGGCTTGCGCACGCTGATCTCGTAGGTGGCGCCGCGGTACCGCCGGGTGGCGGTGAACCCGGGCCAGGCCGCGGGCAGCACCGGGTCGATGCGCAGCCCGTCCAGCTCGGCCCGGATGCCCAGGATCCACTGGCTGATCGCGACCAGATTCCACGCGGCCGTCCCGGTCAGCCACGAGTTCTTGGCCTCGCCGTGGGTGGCCGCCTCCTTGCCCGCGATCATCTGCGCGTACACGTACGGCTCGCAGCGGTGCAGGTCGCTGAGGTCCTCGCGGGCCGACGGGTTGATCCGCTGGTAGTAGTCGAACGCCGCGTCGCCCCGGCCGATCATCGCCTCGGCGATCATCACCCACGGGTTGGTGTGGCAGAACACCCCGGCGTTCTCCTTGTAGCCGGGCGGGTAGGACGAGATCTCGCCCAGTTCCACGTGGTAGCGGCGGTAGGCCGGGTGCACCAGCACGATGCCGTGCTCGGTGGCCAGCCGCTCCCGCACGCTGTCCAGCGCCCGGGTGGCGATCCCGTTGTCCACGCCCACCCCGGCCAGCACGCAGATGCCCTGCGGCTCGACGAAGATCTGCCCCTCGTCGTTCTCGCTGGAGCCGACCACGTTGCCGAAGTAGTCATACGCCCGGCGGAACCAGGCGCCGTCCCAGCCGTGCTCGACCACCGCGGCGGCCATCTTGTCCGCCGCCGCCAGGTAGCCGGCCGGGTCCAGGCCGCGCAGCCCGGCCAGGCCGGCCAGTTCCCGCGCGGCCAGGATGAACAGCCCGGCGATGAACACCGACTCGGCGCTGCCGTCGGCCCGGTTGGCCGTGGTCTGGAACGACTCGCCGGGCGTGTCGGAGAAGCAGTTCAGGTTCAGGCAGTCGTTCCAGTCGGCCCGCCCGATCAGCGGCAGCGAGTGCGGCCCGAGCCGGTCCAGCGTGTACTGCACGGCCCGCTCCAGGTGCTCGTACAGCGGCGTGGCGCTGCCCGGCTCGTTGTCGTACGGCACCGGCTCGTCCAGGATGGCCGCGTCCCCGGTCTCCTTGAGGTAGGCCGCGGCCGCCAGCACCAGCCACAGCGGGTCGTCGTTGAACCCGGACCCGATGTCGTTGTTGCCCCGCTTGGTCAGCGGCTGGAACTGGTGGTAAGCGCCGCCGGTGGGCAGCTGGGTGCTGGCCAGGTCGAGCAGCCGGGCCCGGGCCCGGGCCGGCGCGAGCTGGACGAAGCCGAGCAGGTCCTGGTTGGAATCGCGGAACCCCATGCCCCGGTCCACGCCGGACTCGAACAGCGACACCGACCGGCTCATCAGGAACGTGACCAGGCACTGGTACGGGTTCCAGATGTTCACCATCCGGTTGGTGTCGGTGTCCGGGGTGTCCACCCGCAGCGTGGCCAGCAGCGCCGTCCACGACTCGCGCAGCTCCTCGAACCCGTCCGCGACGGTGGCCGGCCGTAGCCACCGGCTGAGCACCTGCTGCACCCGCTTTTTATCCAGAACGCCAGAGCCGGGCGGGTCGAACTTGGCCTCCGGCGGGTTCTCCTGGTAACCGAGCACGAAGATGACGTCCCTGGTCTCGCCCGGGGCCAGGCTCAGCCGTACGTGGTGACTGCCCACCGGCGCCCAGCCGTGCGCGATCGAGCCGCCGGATTCACCCCGCTCCACCGCGGCCGGCCGGTCCCAGCCGCGGTACGCGCCGAGGAACTCGTCCCGCTGGGTGTCGAACCCGGCCAGCGGCTCGGAACAGGCGAAGTAGGCGACGTGATTGCGCCGTTCCCGGTATTCGGTGGCGTGGTAAATGACGCCGCTGGAGACGTCTACCTCAACCTCGCCGGTCGAGTAGTTCCGCTGGAAATTCACCGCGTCGTCCTGTGCGTTCCACAGGCAGAACTCGACCGAGGAGAACACCGACAGCCGGGCCGCCTCATCCCGTTCGTTGCGGATCCGCAGCCGCCAGACTTCGAGCGTCTCGCCGATCGGCACGAAGTACAGGGTCTGCGCGCGAATGCCAAGATAGGCCGAAGAGATCTGGGTGTAGGAAAGGCCGTGCCGGCACTCGTATCCGTCGAGTTTGCGCTGCGTAGGCTGCCACGACGGGGACCAGTACGCGCCGCTGTCATTGTCCCGCAGGTAGATATAGCGGCCACCGGTGTCGGCCGGGACGTTGTTGTAGCGGTAGCGGGTGATTCGGCGTAACCGGGCGTCCCGGTAATAACAGTAGCCGCCTGCCGTGTTCGAGATGATGCCGAAGAATGCTTCCGTGCCGAGATAATTTATCCAGGGCAGCGGGGTATCCGGGCGGGTGATGACATATTCGCGGCGATCGTCGTCAAAGTGTCCGTAGCGCACTGGCATTTTCCCTTGTGTCTGACCCGATCACCCAAATGTCCCAGCGCCGAGCGGCCCGATGCAATGGCCGGTGATCACGTCCCGGCGGCGCCGGCCGGCCGGGCGGCGGGCGGGCCGCTGTCGAAGCGCTTTTCGCGCAGTTCAGCCCGGCCGTGACGGCGGCCGGCCGGCCCGCCAGGCGGGCCGCAGCAGCCAGTGGCGACCGCGGGCCGGGCGTGTAATTTACAAGGACCAGTGGAAGGGATGATCGGTTCATGAGCATTCTCGGCACGCGGGTGCTGCGCACCGAAGACCCGGGCTTCCTGACGGCCGGCGCGGTCTATACCGACGACGTGGCGCTGCCCGGCGCGTGCCAGGTGTTCTTCGTCCGCTCCCCCATCGCGCACGCCCGGATCCGGGCCATCGACGTGTCCGGCGCGCTGGCCGCGCCCGGCGTGCTGGCCGCATTCACCGGGGCCGACCTGGCTGACCTGCCGCTGCTGGGCGCGCCCTTCCCGGGCGTGATCAACGAGGAGATGGGCCAGCCGCCGCTGGCCCGCGGCGTGGTCCGCTACGTCGGCGAACCGGTGGCCGTGGTGGTCACCGAGACCCGGGCCCAGGCCGAGGACGCCGCCGAACTGGTGGACGTGGACTACGACCCGCTGCCGCCGCTGCTGGACCCGGCCCAGGCCGCGGCGGATACAGACCTGCTGTTCCCGGAGGCGGGCACCAACGTCGCCGCCACGTTCGGCGACGCGGCCGCGCTCGACCCGGGCCTGTTCGACGGCTGCGAGGTAGTGGTCCGCGCCGACATCGTCAACCAGCGGATCGCACCCGCCCCGATGGAGACCCGCGCCGCGGCCGCGATGTGGGACGGCCGGCTGACCGCCTGGATCCCCAACCAGGGCGCGCAGAACACCCGGCGCTCGCTGGCCGCGCTGCTCGGCATCGACCCGGACACGGTGCGGATCATCACCCCGGATGTGGGCGGCGCGTTCGGCGCCAAGTTCGGCGCGGACCCGGAGCACGCGGTGGTCTGCTGGGTGGCCCGGCAACTGGGCCGCCCGGCGCGCTGGGCGGAGAGCCGGAGCGAGAACCTGGTCGGGATGACGCACGGCCGGGCGCAGCAGCAGACGGTGACGATCGGCGGCCGCCGCGACGGCACTGTCACCGCGTACCGCCTGGAGGTGCTGCAGGACGCCGGGGCGTATCCGCGGTTCGGCGCGTTTCTGCCGATGATGACCCGGATGATGACGCCCGGGCCGTACGCGATCGAGCGGGCCGAGTCGGTGGCCCGGTCGGTAGTGACCACGACCACGCCGGTCGGCGCGTACCGGGGCGCCGGGCGGCCGGAGGCCACCGCCGCCATCGAGCGGGCCATGGACCTGTTCGCGGCCGAGATCGGCATGGACCCGGCCGACGTCCGCCGGCAAAACCTGCTGCCTGCGTTCGCCGAGCCGCACGAGACAGCGTTCGGTGCGAAGTATGACAGCGGTGACTACGCGGCAGCTCTGGATCGGGCGCTGGCCACCGCGGGGTATCCGGAGCTGCGCGCCGAGCAGCAGCGCCGCCGCGCGGCCGGTGACGTGCGGCAGCTTGGCATCGGCCTGGCCTGTTACGTGGAGATCACCGGGCCGGGCGCGGAGGCGGGCGGCCCGCGGGAGAACGCGCAGATCGAGGTGCACCCGGACGGCACCGCGACGATCCTGACCGGGACCTCGCCACACGGGCAGGGGCACGCCACGGTGTGGGCCATGCTGGCCAGCGACGAGCTCGGCATCGACGTGGACAAGATCACGGTGAAGTGGGGCGACACCGACCTGGTCCCGGAAGGCGGCGGCACCGGCGGCTCGCGCAGCCTGCAGCAGGGCGGCGCGGCGGTGCGCCAGGCCGCCCGCGAGCTGCTCGACGTGGCCCGGCAGCGGGCCGCCAGCCAGCTCGAGGCCAACCCGGCCGACCTGTTCTTCGGCGCGGGCGCGTTCGCGGTGGCCGGTGACCCGGACACCGCGATCCCGCTGGCCACGCTGGCCGCGGCCGAGCCGCTGCTGGTGCGCGCGGTGTTCCGGGCGCCCGGGCCGACGTTCCCGTTCGGCGCGCACCTGGCCGTGGCCGAGGTGGACACCGAGACGGGGCAGGTGGAGCTGCGCCGGATGGTCACCGTGGACGACGCTGGCACGGTGATCAACCCGCTGCTGGCCGAGGGCCAGCGGCACGGCGGGATCGCCCAGGGGGCGGCCCAGGCGCTGTTCGAGGAAATCCGCTATGACGCCGAAGGCAACCCGCTGACCTCGACGTTCGCCGATTACTCGTTCCCCTCGGCGGCCGAGCTGCCCAGTTTCGAGCTGGCCGACATGGCCACGCCGACCAGCTACAACCCGCTCGGCGCCAAGGGCATCGGGGAGGCCGGCACGATCGGCGCCACCCCGGCCGTGCAGAACGCCATCATCGACGCGGTGAGCCACCTCGGCGTGCGGCACATCGACATGCCCGCCTCGCCGCAGCGGGTGTGGCAGGCGCTGACCGGAGAAGCCCGGTGACGCCGCTGCGCGCCATCGACTTTCACGTCCACCTGCCCACCCCGGACTGGCTGGACGAGAGCATGGCCGGCTACGTCGAGGCGGCCGAGGCGTACTTCCGGTCCCCGGTGGAGCGGATGTCGCTGGCCGAACTGGCCGAGCGGTACCGGGGGCTGAACATGATGGCCGTGCTGCTGGCCTGGGACGCGGAGACGGCCACCGGGCGGCCCCGGGTGCCGAACGAGACGGTGGCGGCCGCCTGCGCGCAGTACCCGGACGTGTTCACCGGCCTGGGCTCGGTCGATCCGCACAAGGGCGCGGCGGCCGTGGCCGAGGTGGCCAACATCGCCGGACTCGGGCTGCGCGGGGTGAAGTTCCACCCGTCGCTGCAGGCGTTCGCGCCGGATGACCCGGTCTGCTGGGACATCTACGCGGCGTGCGCCGAGCACGGCCTGGCCGCCCTGTTCCACACCGGGACCAGCGGGATCGGCGCCCGGCAGCCGGGCGGGCAGGGCATCAGGATCGACTACGCGCACCCGCTCAAGCTGGACCCGGTGGCGGCCGCGTTCCCCGAGCTCACCATCGTCGCGGCACACTTCGGCTGGCCGTGGCAGCTGGACCTGATCGCGGTCGCGCTGCACAAGACCAACGTGTACATCGACATCTCCGGCTGGTCCCCGAAACGGATCCCGCCGGAGGTGATCCACGAGCTGCGCGGCCGGCTGTCCGGGCAGTTCGTCTGGGGCAGTGACTTCCCATTCCTGACCCCGGAGCGCGGCCTGGCCGAGATGGAGGGGCTGGAACTGCCCGCCGACGCGCTGGACGCGGTGCTGCGCCGCAACGCGGCGCACATCCTGGGGCTCACCCGGTGAGCTGGGCCCGCTCCGCGTCGGTCCACGGCACCGGCTTGTGCCGCTCCTGGTCCCAGCGGACGGTGACCACCCGGGCGTCGGCCGCCGTCTCCCCGGCCGGGGTGACGATGCTCTCCCGGGTGGTCAGGCTGGTCGTGCCGATCCGCTCCACCTCGATGCGCACCGTCACCCGCCGGTCCGGGTAACGGACTTCGGCCCGCAGGTCGACCTCGAGCCGGGCCACCACGTACACCGGGTCGGCGCCGAGCGTGCGGGTGTAGAACGCATCCCGGCCTTCCTCCAGGTAGGTCAGGAACACCGCGTGGTTGACATGATCCAGCGCATCCACGTCCCGCCAGCGGACGGTGACCTCATGCTCGAACACCGGTCTACGGTAGCTCGGCGGGCAGCCCGAAGCGGGCAAAGATCTCCGGGCCGGTAGGGCCCGGCGTGCCGGACACCCAGGGCGTCACGAACGCGGTGACCGCGGCGATCCGCTCGCCGTCCAGGGTGAGCACGTCCAGGACGGCGGCGCGGTACCGGCCGGTGCTGTACAGGTAGCCGCCCACGGCCAGCTGCCCGTTGGCCCGGGCGGGACGGTGCCGCCAGCGCTCGGTGAGCGGGTCCCGGAGGAGCCATTCGTGGACTGCCGCACGGCCCTGGTGCCAGGTCGGCATCGGCGGCATGCACCAGGTCGCGTCCTCGGTCAGCATGCTGACCACGGTGCCGGCGTCGCCCCGTTCGATGGCGTCGGCGTACTGCGCCGCGAGCTCACTGATTCGCTGGTCACCGAGCTCGCGCAAGGTGGCCTGCTGGCTGCGTGCGGGCAGCCCGCGGCGGGCCGCGGCCCGGGCCCGCTGCAGCGCGCTGTTCACCGCAGCCTCTGACGTGCCGAGCTGGCCGGCCATCTCGGCTGGTGAGAAGCCCAGCACGTCGCGCAGGATGAGCACGGCCCGCTGCAGCGGGGGCAGCTGCTGCAGCACGATCATGAACGCCAGCTCCACGCTTTCCCGCTGCTCGTACCGGGCCTCCGGGCCGCCGGCCAGCCAGTCGTCCGGGTAGGGCTCCAGCCAGACCCGGCTCGGTCACCGCGTCCGCCGCCCGGGCCCCGTACTCGGCGGCCGGGCCGAACGTGACTGGCAGCTCGCGGCGGGACTTGTGCCGGGTGAGGTCCAGCGCGGTGTTGGTGGCGATGGAATACAGCCAGGACCGCACCGAGCTGCGCCCCTCGAAACCGGCCAGCCCGCGCCAGGCGTGCAGCAGCGCGTCCTGCACCGCGTCGTCCGCGTCGTGCACCGAGCCGAGCATCCGGTAGCAGTAGGCGCGCAGCTCACTCCGGTGCGCCTCGACCAGTTCGGTGAACGCGACCTCATCCCCGGCCCGGGCCCGGTCGAGCAGCGCCCGTTCGCCCGTGCTGGTGCGCGTGCTGGTGCGCGGCCAGGTCATCAGTCGGTGAACGTGGGGTCCGCGCCGTGCAGCCGGGGCGCCCGGCCGGCCGGCTGTTTGGGAAGGGCCATCCCATCCTCCTCAGGGCGCAGGTTCTCTGCTACAGGACGGAGCTGGCGGCCCGGATTCATCGGTTCCCGGTCTGGAAATATTCGTCCGCGCCGGGCCGATGAAAACGCCCGGTGCCGGGCCGTCCAACTCATAGCAGGCCGCCACCGGGCGGTGTCAGAGGAGGACGTCATGTACGCGACGATGACCATCGCCACCGAGCAGATCCGCCAGCACCACGCCGCGGCCGCCGCGGCCGGCCGGGCCCGGCAGATCCGCCGCGCCCGCCGCCGTACCCAGGCCCAGCCGTCCGCGCCGCAGCGGCGCCGCGCACACCTGCGGGTGGTGGTCTGAACTGGCCAGCCACGCCGCCAGGAAGCACTGACCCCCGGCCCAGGCGGGCCGGGGGTCAGTTAGTGCGGGGTCAGCTCAGGCGGTCGGGTCCGGCACGATGCGGATGTACGGCCGGGGCGACTCCCACCCGTCCGGCCACAGCTGCTTGGCGTCGTCGTTGGACACCGAGCCGGAGATGATCACGTTCTCGCCCGGCTTCCAGTTGACCGGCGTGGACACCTTGTGCTTGGCCGTGAGCTGCAGCGAGTCGATGACCCGGAGCACCTCGTCGAAGTTGCGGCCGGTCGTCATCGGGTAGACGAGGATCAGCTTGACCTTCTTGTCCGGGCCGACCACGAACACGTTGCGCACGGTCTGGTTGTCGGCCGGCGTCCGCTGCGCCGGGTCCCCCGACGTGCTGGCGGGCAGCATCCCGTACAGCTTGGACACGTTGAAGTCGCCGTCCCCGATGATCGGGTAGTTCGGCGCGGTGCCCTGCGTCTCCTTGATGTCATTGGCCCACTGCTCGTGCTTGTCGGTGGGGTCAACCGACAGCCCGATGATCTTCACGTTCCGCTTGTCGAACTCGGGCTTGATCTTGGCCATGTAGCCCAGCTCGGTCGTGCAGATCGGCGTGAAGTCCTTCGGGTGCGAAAACAGCACCGCCCACGAGTCCCCGATCCAGTCATGGAAGCTGATCGGCCCCTCCGTGGTCTGCGCGGTGAAGTCTGGGGCGGTGTCCCCAAGCGCGAGAGCCATGTTCTCCTCCGAGTCTTGTTGAGGTCCATCCGGCGCTGCCCCGGCACCGGCCAGAGCGGGCAGCCGGCCGTGCTTCCTCCCCCGTGAGCTGGGAATTCCAGTAAGCCGATTGACTTAGTCGATTTTGACCAGGACAGATAAGCAACAAGTATGCCCGTGGCCAGAACGGCTGTCGATGTCCGCCGTACCCACCGCCTCAGCCGGGCTGCAGGCTGTCCAGGTTGACCACGATGGCCTCCTGGCTGCTCCGTGCGATGATCACCACCGCCTCCTGGCCACCGGGGTTCTCCTCCCGGTGCGGCACGTACGGCGGCACGAAAATGTAGTCGCCCGGTTCGGTCTCCAGCCGGACCTCCCGGCCGTCCTCGGCGAACACGAACACCGGGTTCCCGGACAGCACATAGATCGCGGTCTCGGTCGCGCCGTGGTGATGGTCGCCGGACGTGGCGCCGGGCGCGACGTGGGTCTGCCCCATCCAGACCCGTTCCGATCCGGTGTTCTTGCCGGAGATGGCCTCCCGCCGGGTCATCCCGCTGGTCTGCCCGGTGTCCGCGCGGAGCTGGCCGGCCCGGACATGGCTCAGCGGCCGGTGCCAGAGATCATCCGCCATGCCCCGCCTCCTCCAGCCAGCCACCGCAGCCAGCGAACCACCATCCTAATAAGCCTCCTTTATCGGTCAGCATAGTAGGATAGGCACTGTCGACCAGCCTGGAGGTAGCCCAGCATGAGCATCCGGATCGCCGCTGTGACCGGCAACCCCCGCCCGGAGTCGCGGACGCACAGCCTGGCCCGGACCCTGGCCGCCGAACTCGGTCACGTCCTGGCCGGCACCGTCACCGATGTGGACCTGGCCGTGCTCGGCCCGGCCGTCCTCGACCCGGCCGACGAGGCGGCCAGCGCGGCCGTCGCCCAGGTGCTGGACTCGGATGTGCTGGTGCTGGCCAGCCCGACCTACAAGGCGGCCTACTCGGGCCTGCTCAAGTCGTTCCTGGACCGGTTCGGCACCGGCGGCCTGGCCGGGAAGGCGGCCGTGCCGATCCTGCTCGGCGGCGCGCCCAGCCATCAGCTCGCGGTGGACCTGCACTTCGCGCCGCTGCTGCTGGAGCTGGGCGCGGCCGTGCCGGTCCGCGGGCTGTTCGTGCTGGAATCGGACGTGGACGGCTTCGCCTCGTTCGCGGCCAAGTGGGCGGTGGCCAACGGCCCGGCCCTGGCGCCCCGGTAGCGGAGCAGCCCGGCGGCCAGCACCACCTCGGCGGCCAGCGCCAGCGTGACCGTGCCCCGCTGCACCAGCCCGTTCCACGGCCCGGCGGCCCGGGACGCGAACACGGCCAGGC
Source organism: Streptosporangiaceae bacterium (assembly GCA_036567525.1). Taxonomy (GTDB): domain Bacteria; phylum Actinomycetota; class Actinomycetes; order Streptosporangiales; family Streptosporangiaceae; genus RYN-230. The sequence goes on from DATCUG010000656.1 coordinate 13,094, forward strand.
CCACCGCGCTGGCCACGGCCAGCCCGGCCACGGCCCGGCT
>DATCUG010000657.1:0-9796 GCA_036567525.1 Streptosporangiaceae bacterium
AGGCGCGCGAATGCCGCCGCGGATACTCCGGACGCGTGTTCCGCGGCTGGGAGCACGGCACCACCGGGCACGTAGACCTCGGCGGTTGCCACAGCGCCGCCGAACGGGGCAGGACCAGACAGCGGCTCGGGACACGGATAACCAGCCTCGAACATGCGGCGCTGGACTTCGGCGCAGGCCGCGATCCGGGGCGAGCCGGGACGCACCTTGACCACAACCTCACGGTCATCAGCCAGCCGCAGCCCGATCACTGCCGACAGGTGCCCGGACCTGAACAGCTCCACCGTGGGCGGACTGCCAAGATGCTCCGCGCACCACCGGGCAAGGCGGGCAGGATCGACACCTGGCACCCGAGGTGACATCCGATCATCCTCACACGGACCCCGCCGGCGACCCCGGCGCCCCCCATTCCGATTCCCAATGTTTCGTTATAGCGATACCAATCGTTTGATCATCGGACGGTGTGGGGGTTTTGCCTGCTGTGGCTACGGGGAGTTAGATAGAGTCACATCGGGCTAATGGGGGTAGCTCCATGTCGGGGGACATTTCGCGCACCGTCCGCAAGCTTGCCCATCGCGGGCCGAAACGGTGCATCGTGGCCGGTGCCGGGGCGGCTGGCCTGCTGCTGGCCAGCTCGTGCAGCGGGGCCGGGTCCGCCCACCAGGCCGCCGCGCATCCGCCCGCCAACGTGACCATCACCAGCGGGAACGTGACGCTGCGCTCGGCGGCCAGCGGGTCCGGGCGGGCCCTGCACGCGGCCGGGTCCGCGCACCCCGCGGCCCAGCTGGACACCCGCCCAGACCAGGGCGTGCAGGTCACCGCGCAGCACGGCACGCTGACCGCGGTGACGGTGCGGAACTCCGGCGGCCAGCTGGTGGCCGGCCGCTACACCGGCCGGGCGCGCGGCTGGCACACCCGGTGGGCGCTGGCGCCGTCGCAGACCTACCAGGTCACCGCCACCGCGGTCAACGCCAGGCACCAGCGGACCGAGATCAGCGGCACGTTCCGCACGTTCCGGCCCGCGCACAGCATCGTGGCCAGCACCACCCTCACCACGCAGCAGAGCTACGGCATCGGCATGCCGATCATGATCTCGTTCAGCCGGCCGGTGACCGACAAGGCGGCGGTGGAGCGGTCGCTGCAGATCACCGCGAGCCGGCCGGTGACGGGCGCCTGGTACTGGATGAACCGCAAGAGCGTGTGGTTCCGGCCGGAGAACTACTGGCCCGCGCACACCACGGTGCAGGTCACGGCGCACCTGGCCGGGGTACAGGCCGCGCCGGGGGTGTTCGGCCGGGCCAATCTGAGCCAGCACTTCCGGATCGGCAACTCGCTGGTCGTGGTGGCCAACACGGCCACCCACCACATGAAGGTGTGGTGGAAAGGCCGGCCGATCGGCAACTGGCCGATCAGCACCGGACGGCCCGGAATGGACACCGCCGATGGGCGCTACCTGTCCTTCGCCATGGCCAACCCGGTGGACATGAACTCGGCCACGATCGGCATCCCGCCGGGCAGCCCGGGCTACTACAACGAGCTGGTCTATGACGCGGTGCAGCTGACCGCCAGCGGCACCTACATCCACAGCGCCCCGTGGTCAGTGGGCGAGCAGGGCTTCGTCAACGTGAGCCACGGCTGTATCAACGTGGCCCCGGCCAACGCCGTCTGGTACTACGACCACTCCATGCTCGGCGACCCGATCAGCGTGGTGGGCAGCCCGGTCCACGGCACCTGGAACAACGGCTGGACCATCTACTTCCTGAGCTGGCACAAGCTGCTGGCGGGCAGCGCCACCGGGGACGCGGTGCTGGCGTCGGCCAGCGGCAGCCAGTTCGTGCCGCCGTCCTCCGTCGCGCCGCCGTCCTCCGTCGCGCCACCGGCCGCCGGGCCAGCCGCCCCGGTGCAGATCACCCGCCTCGCCCCGGCGTAACCAGAGCGCAGCCAGCCAGATAAACAGCAGCGGCCGGGACCCGGAGACGGGTCCCGGCCGCAACGCCGTCTGCCTCGGCTACTCGCCCTCGCCCGGGCCGCCGGACGTGCTGTCCGGCCGCATCCCGCCGCCCGGCTCAACGGCGGGTGTGGTACCCCCTTCGGCCGACGTCACCGCGGCCGGTTCCGGCCCGTGGTGGCCGTTACCGTGGCCGTTACCGTGCCCATCGCCGGTGGGCGGCGGGACCTGCTCGGTGATCACCCGGCCCAGCGCCAGCCGGGTCTTGCCGAGCACGCCGCGGGTGGCGGGCGCGGGCACGTCGTCGCCGTCGGACGGCGCGGGCAGCGCGACCACCGGGCGCTTGGCCAGCAGGACGGCCCGCTCCTCCTCCGGTAGCGGCGCATGCCGCTCGAGGAACTCGCCCTCCGGGGTCATCTCGATGATGCCGGTCTCGTAGCCGTGCTCCAGGGACTCGGTGTCCTTGCGCTGTAGCCCGAGGCAGATCCGCTTGGTCACCCAGTAGGCCACCACCGGCCCGATGAAGATCGCGTACCGGGCGATCTCGGTGGTGAGATACAGCGAGATGTTCAGCCACCGGGCGATCAGGTCGTTCGCGCCCTCCAGCCAGAGGATGCCGTAGAACGTGACGGCCGCCATGCCGATCGCGGTCCGGGTGGCCGCGTTCCGCGGCCGGTCATTGACGTGGTGCTCCTGGTAGTCACCTGTGGCCCAGCGTTCGACGAACGGCCACAACGCGGCCCCGGTGAAGATGATCCCTAGTGGGACCAGGGCCGGGACGAGCACGTTCCAGGCCACGGTGTGCCCGGCCAGGTCCCAGGTCCAGCTGGGGGACATCCGCAGCGCGCCTTCCAGCGGGCCCATGTAGAAGTCGGGCTGCGAGCCGGCCGAGATCTCCGCCGGGTTGTACGGGCCGTACAGCCAGATCGGGTTGATCTGGGCGAACGTGGCCAGCAGGGCCAGGCCGCCGAAGATGAACATGAACCAGGCGCCGGTCTTGGCCATGAAGTACGGGTACATCGGCTGGCCGACCACGTTCTGGTTGGTGTGCCCCAGGCCCGGCATCTGGGTGTGCTTCTGGTGGAACATGAAGAACAGATGCGCGGTGATCAGCGCCAGCAGCAGCGCCGGGATCAGCAGGATATGGATGACATACAGCCGCGGGATGATATCCGTGCCCGGAAACTGCCCGCCAAACAGGAAGAACGACCCGTACGTGCCGACGATCGGGATGCCCAGCAGGACACCCTCGGTGATCCGCAGCCCGGTACCGGACAGCAGGTCGTCCGGTAGTGAGTAGCCGAACAGGCCTTCCAGCATGCCCAGGGTGAACAGCACGATGCCGATCAGCCAGTTGAACTCGCGCGGCTTGCGGTAGGCACCGGTGAAGAAGATGCGCAGCAGGTGGGCCAGGATCGCCGCCATGAACAGGTCGGCCGCCCAGTGGTGGATCTGCCGCATGAGCAGCCCGCCGCGGACGTCGAAGCTGATGTTCAGCGTGGACGCGTACGCCTCGCTCATCCGCACGCCGTTGAGCCGGGTGTACATCCCGTGATAGACCACGGTGTTCATGCTGGGCTTGAAGAAGAACGTCAGGAATGTGCCGGTGAGCAGCAGGATGACGAACGAGTAGAGGGCGATCTCGCCGAGCAGGAACGACCAGTGGTCCGGGAAGATCTTCCGCAGGAAGGTACGGGTCGACTTGGCCGCGCGCAGCCGGTCGTCCAGGAAGACGCCCGTCTGGCCCAGGACCTTGTCGACCGGTCCTTCGACCTGGCCGTTGGACGCAGGCCGGTTGGTAATACTCATCCCCGCTCCCAGAAGCTTGGGCCGACCGGTTCGTGGAAGTCGTGCGTCGCGATCAGGTATCCCTCGGAATCCACGCCCATCGGCAGCTGGGGCAGTGGCCGGGGGGCCGGCCCGAAGATCACGTTGGCACCCCGGGTGGCGTCGAACGTGGACTGGTGGCACGGGCACAGGATGTGATGCGTGGTCTGCTCGTACAGCGCCACCGGGCAGCCCACGTGCGTGCAGATCTTCGAGTAGGCGACGATGTTGTCCACCGTCCAGTTCAGGTTCGTCGGGTGCTGCAGCTGACCCGGCTCGAACTTGATGAGGATCACCGCCGCCTTGGCGATCTCGTTGTCATTGTCCTGGTAGCCCTGGGGGATGACGGTGATCATCCCGCCCGGGCTGTCGAAGTCGCCCGGCTTGAGTGGCCGGTTGCTGCCCGCGATGGTGAGCCGCAGCCCGTTGCGCCACACGGTGTGCCGCAGCGAGGTGCCGGGCAGCGGGCCCATGTCCCGCAGCAGCACCAGCGGCGCCAGGCCGAGCGGGACGGAGGCCGCGATCAGGGTGCGGCGCAGGATCGGCCGCTTGACGAACTGGCTGGCTTCCGCGCCTTCCTTGAACGTCTTGGCGAACGCCTTCCGGTCCGTTTCGGTGGAGGCCAGCGGATGACGCTCCTCGGTGAGTTCCACGTCGGGCATCAGCGTCCGCACCCAGATCACCGCGCCCGCGCCGAGGGCCAGGAAGGCCACCGACATGGACAGGCCGAGGGCCAGGTTGGACCGCAGCACCGCGACCAGTCCCTGGCCCTTGACCTCCAGGCCGACGTACGCTGCGATGAACCCGATGCCGGCCAGCATGGACAGCGTGAACAACGCGGCGACCAGCCGCTCATTCCGCTTGGCCGCACGCTGGTCAGCAGGCCCGGCAGGCAGTTCGCGGTCCTCGCCGGTGTCCGCGGCCTCGGCCGCGCCGAGCAAGGTCCGCTGTTCGGCCGGCGACGGGGTGCCGATCACCCGGTGCGGAGCCCGGGAGTACTCAGCCTCCTCGCCGTTCGGCGGACTTGCTGGGTAATCTTCGGTGCCGCTCATCAATGCACCCGCCGCTTCGCCGTGATCCACATGGCGACCAGGATCAGGCCGCCGATCCCGCCGATCCAGCCGACCAGGCCCTCGGTCACCGGGCCGACCCGGCCGAGGCTGAACCCGCCTGGGTTGGGCTCGCTCCGGGTCTGCGTAATGTACGCGATGATGTCGCGCTTCTCACTGGGAGTAATCGTAGTGTCGTTGAACACCGGCATGGCCTCCGGGCCGGTCTGCATGGCCGTGTAGATCTGGGTCGGCGTGGACTGGGTCAGCGCTGGCGCGTACTTGCCGTAGGTCAGCGCGCCGCCCGCGCCCACGAAGTTGTGGCACTGCGAGCAGTTCTCGGTGAACAGTTCCTGGCCCAGGCCGGCGTCCGCGCCGTTCGTGCTGACCTGCTCGGGCGCGGGGATGGTCGGGCCGCCGCCCAGCGACTGGATGTAGGCCGCGATGGCCAGCGTCTGCTTCTCGTTCAGCACCGGCGGCTTGCGCGGCGCCTCGGCTTCGATCTCCTTGAGCGGCATCCGGCCGGTGCTGACCTGGAAGTACACCGCGGCCGCGCCCGCCCCGATCAGGCTGGGAGCGGTGCTCGTGCCCTGGGCCTCCAAGCCGTGGCAGGTGGAGCAGTTGGCGACGAACAGCTGCCGCCCCTGGTCGATCTGGGTGGACTTGGCGGCCGGGGCGGACGCGTTGGCCTGGCCGCCGGTGGCAGCCAGCGCCGCGTATCCCCCGCCCACCGCGAGCAGCCCGAGCAGCACAACGGCATATCCGGCGACCGGGCGCCGCCGCCGGGCGGTGATCCAGCTCAATGGAGCCCTCATCTTCTGGTCTGTGCTCTTCTGGTTTGGCATGTCCTGGGTCTCGCTCAGGTATCCGTGGCGAGGGCGGTTACTGGATGAGGTAGATGGTAACGAACAGTGCGATCCAGACCACGTCCACGAAATGCCAGTAGTAGGAGACGACGATGGCGCTGACCTGCTGCTCGTGGGTGAACCGCTTGGCCACGTAGGTGCGGCCGAGGACGAACAGGAACGCGACCAGGCCGCCGGCCACGTGCAGCCCGTGGAACCCGGTCGGGATGAAGAACACCGACCCGTAGTTGCTGGACGAGATGGTCAGGTGCTCGTCGCGGACCAGGCCGAGGTATTCGTAGCCCTGCCCGAGGTCGAAGTACAGGCCCATCAGGAACGACAGCCAGTACCACTCGCGCAGCCCCCAGCGGGCCGGCTGCCAGATCCGCCCGGCCCGGCTGAGCTGGCCGCGCTCGACCGCGAACACGCCGAGCTGGCAGGTCACACTGGACAGCAGCAGCACCGTGGTGTTGATCGAGCCCAGCCTCAGGTCCAGGTGAGCGCCGGGCCAGTGCAGGCCCTCGCCCTTGTCCACGGAGCGGATGGTGAAGTACATCGCGAACAGCGCCGCGAAGAACATGAGTTCCGAGGAAAGCCAGATGATGGTGCCCACGCTGACCAGGTTCGGCCGGGCTGACGGCGGCCTGGGGGTGGGTACTTCCTCGGTTACGGATGCGGTGGCCACGGGGTCATTATTACGACAACCCGTAGGCGAGCGTCGGCCGACCCCCCGTGTCGGTACCATCCAGTTCTATGAAGGTCGTTGTCTACAGCCATGACGCGGATACCCGGGCCCGGATGCGGCTCGCCATCGGCACCCGCCCCGCGCCCGACGTGCCCGAGGCGGAAATCATCCCGGTGGCTACCGAGCCAGCCCTGTTCCGCCTGCTCGACGCGGGTGGCGCGGACGTCATGGTGCTGGACGGCGAGGCACAGCCAGCCGGCGGCATGGGTATCTGCCGCCAGGCCAAGGACGAGATTCACAACTGCCCGCCGGTGCTGCTCGTGGTGGGCCGGGCGGACGATGGCTGGCTGGCCACCTGGTCCGGCGCGGACGCGGTGACCAGCCACCCGATCGACCCGGTCCCGTTCGCCGCGGCGCTGGCCGGGCTGATGCGGCAGCAGGCCAACGGCCAGCTGCCCGCCCAGGCCTGAGCCGGCCGCCGGCCGGCCCAGGAAAGAGACGGCGATGCAACCGACCCTGTCGTGGCGTGGCCTGATCGGCGCGCTGATCCGTGGTGACACGCTCAGCTCGGACGAGACGGCCTGGGCGATGAACGAGATCATGGAGGGTGCGGCCACCCCGGTCCAGGTGGCCGGGTTCGCGGTGGCGCTGCGGATGAAGGGCGAGACGGCTGGCGAGCTGGCCGGCCTGTCCGACGTCATGCTCAGCCGGGCCACCCCGATCAGCGTGCCGGGCCCGCTGGTTGACCTGGTCGGCACCGGCGGGGACGGCGCGCACACGGTGAACATCTCCACCATGGGCGCGATCGTCGCGGCCGCAGCCGGCGTCCGGGTAGTCAAGCACGGCAACCGCGCGGCCAGCTCGGCCTGCGGCGCGGCCGACGTGCTCGAGGCGCTCGGCGTGGCCATCAGCCTGCCGCCGGAAGCCACCGCCGAGCTGGCCGCGGAGACCGGGATCGCGTTCCTGTTCGCGCCGCTCTACCACCCATCGTTCCGGCACGCCTCGGTGGCCCGCAGCGAGCTCGGCGTGCCCACCGTGTTCAATTTCCTCGGCCCGGTGTCCAACCCAGCCCAGCCCCGCGCCCAGGCCGTCGGGGTGTCCGACCCGCGCGGCGGCGAGGTCATCGCCGGCGTGCTGGCCGCCCGCGGCTGCTCATCGCTGGTGTTCCACGGCGACGACGGCCTGGACGAGCTGACCCCGGTGACCACCTCCACGGTGTGGGTGGTGCACGACGGCACGGTGTCCCGGACCACGCTCGACCCGGCGGCCCTCGGCCTGCCCCGCGCCGAGCCGGGCAGCCTGCGCGGCGGCGACAAGGAGCACAACGCTTCCGTGGCACGCGCCGTGCTGAGCGGCGAGACCGGACCCGTCCGGAACACCGTTCTTCTTAACGCCAGTGCCGCGCTGGCCGCCGCGGCCGGGGTGCCCGGGGCCGAGGGGCTGGACAAGGCTCTCGCCGACGGGTACGCCCGTGCGGCCGCCGCGATCGACTCAGGGGCGGCCGCCGATCTGCTGGATCGCTGGGTGGCGGTCAGCCAGCGGCTAGCGGCTCAGTCCGCCTCGTAACCCAGCGAGAACGCGGCCTCCAGGTCATGCCGCGAGTAGGTGCGAAACGCGATGTGCGTCTCGGTGTGCGTCACCCCGGACACCCGGTTCAGCGCGCCCGGGATGACGTCGGCCAGCTCCTCATGCGCCCGCACCCGGACCAGCGCCACCAGGTCGAACTCGCCGGTCACCGAGTACACCTCGGAGACCTGGGGGATCTGCGCGATGACCTCCGCCGTTTCCGGGATGCGTGCCACGTCGGCCTTCACCAGAACGATCGCGGTGATCACCTGATGCCTCCTCGTGCGCCACTCGCGCCGCTTCCGCTTCCCGTAGTTCAGCCCCGAGCGTCATTCAGGACCGGCTAGTGAGCCCGGGCCGCCAGGCCCGGGCGAGCGGCCGGTGCAGGCGGTGCGGGCAGGACCATCGGTGGGGTCTGAATGACGCGGAGCTTCCGACAGCAGAGCGTACTCCTGCTCGGCGAGCAGCCCGGCGACGGTGCGCACCCGGCGCGCGGAGAACATTTCCAGCAGGCCGGCCAGCACGGTGGCGGTGGCCCGGGCGTCGGCCAGCGCCCGGTGCTGCGGGCCGGGCGGCGCGCCGAAGTAGCCCGCCAGCGTGCTCAGCTTGCAGTTGGGCACGTCATCGGCGGCCAGCCCGCCGGTGGCCAGCAGGCGGCGGGCCAGCGCCACCGTGTCCAGCACCGGCCCGGCCGGCCCGGGCCGGGCGCAGCCGGCCCCGGCCGCGGTCAGGAAGCTGATGTCGAACGGCGCGTTGTGCGCGGTGAGCACCGCGCCCTGGGCGAAGTCCAGGAAGCTGGCCACCGCTGCGGCCGGCGAGGGGGCGGCACTGATCATCTCGTCGCGGATCCCGGTCAGCGCCACGATGTCCGGCGGGATCGGCTGGCCCGGGTTGACCAGGGTGCTGAACTCGGCCCGGATCTGGCCGCCGCTCATCCGCACCGCGCCGATCTCGGTGATGCCGGCCTCCTCCGGCGACCAGCCCGTGGTCTCCACATCCACGATCACGAACTCGAGCGCGTCGAAGGCGTGCCGGTCGGCCCAGGGCGGGCGGAGCCGCGCCCCGACCGCTACCACCCAGTCCCAGACGATCACGATGCTCACGGTAGGGCCGGGTACCGACATTCCGCCCCAGGCACGCCGGCCTGGCCCGGGCCAGTGCCGGGTACTGGCGTTCAGAAAGAAAGGTCTGCTCAGCCGCGCTCGGCGCGGAAGCATTCGGTGCGGTACGGCAGCTCAAGCTCGGCCCGGCCGGCCAGGTCGGGGTGGGTGTCGGCCAGCCGGCCCACCGCGGCCAGCACCGCGGCGCGCTGGCCGGCCGGCATGGTGATGATGTAACTGCGCGAGCTGACCATGTCGAGCAGCTGATCCCGGGTCAGCCGGTGGGCCCACTCGACGGTGCGGTGCTGCAGCGGCCCGAATGGCGGGCTGGTGATGCTGCGGATGCTGGTGATGCCGTGGCGGCTGGCCGGATCCGTTTCGCCGGGATCGGCCAGGATCCGGCCGAGCTGGGCGACCCAGTCCGCCCGCTCGTCGCGGAGGTTCCAGACCAGGCCGAGCCAGCCGCCGGGGGCCAGCACCCGGGCCACCTCGGGCACCGCGCGGGCCGGGTCCACCCAGTGCCATGCCTGGGCCAGCAGAACCGCGTGCACGCTGCCGTCCGGCAGCGGGATGTCCTCGGCCGAGCCGGGATGCACCGGCACCCCGGGCACCGCGGCGGCCAGCTGCTCGCGCATGCCGGGCAGCGGCTCGACGGCGACCACGTCCAGGCCGCGGCCGGCCAGCTGGCGGGTCAGCTTGCCGGTGCCCGCGCCGACGTCCGCCACCCGGGCCGCGCCGGGCGGCAGCAGCCAGTCGATGGCCTCGTCCGGGTACGG
>DATCUG010000658.1:0-2680 GCA_036567525.1 Streptosporangiaceae bacterium
CGGGCAGCGCCGCGGCCAGCGCCGGCGGCCTGCAACTTCACCGTTTACCTGCGACCGTAGCGGCGACGGCCGCGAGCCGGTGCGCCTGAGCGGCCAGGTACTGGCGTTCGGGCAGGCTAGTGGCGCGGCGGGACGCCTCGCGGTACTGTTCCGCGGCGCCGGCCGGATCGCCGGCCTGCTCTAGCAGGTGCGCGCGGGTGGCGTAGCAGCGGTGGTGCGAGCTAAGCCGGCGGTCTGACTCCAGCGCGGCCAGCTCGCCCAGGCCGGCCGCCGGGCCGCGCACCTGGCCCACCGCCACGGCCCGGTTGAGCATGGTCATCGGGTTCGGCGCGAGCCGCACCAGCAGGTCATACAGGCCGAGCACCTGCGGCCAGTCGGTGCTGTCCACGTCGGCTGCCTCGTCGTGCACCGCGGCGATGGCCGCCTGCAGCTGGTAGGGCCCGGGCTCGCCGTGCGGCAGCGCGGCGGTGAGCAGGCCGGTTCCCTCGGCGATCAGCGCCTGGTCCCAGCGCCCGCGGTCCTGCTCTTCCAGCGGGACCAGGCTGCCGTCTGGCCGGGTCCGGGCGGGCCGCCGGGCGTCGGTCAGCAGCATCAGGGCGAGCAGCCCGGCCACCTCGGCGTCGTCCGGCAGCAGCCGGTGCAGCCAGCGGCCGAGCCGGATGGCCTCGCTGGACAGCGCGGGCGCGGTGAGCTGCTGGCCGCCGCTGCTGACATAGCCCTCGTTGAAGATCAGGTAGAGCGTGTGCAGCACGGCCGCGCGGCGCTCGGCGAATTCCGGCCCGGTGGGCACGGCCAGCGGGATGCCGCTGTCCTTGATGGTCCGCTTGGCCCGGCTGATCCGCTGGGCCATGGTCACCTCGGGGACCAGGAACGCGGCCGCGATCTGCGCCGTGGTCAGCCCGCCCACCGCGCGCAGGGTCAGCGCGATCTGGTTCGGCGCCGACAGCGCCGGGTGGCAGCAGCCGAACAGCAGGGCCAGCGAGTCGTCCCGGCCACTGCCCGGCCCGGCATCCGCGGCCGGGCTGAGCAGTTCCGCGTGCGGCGTGGCCACCGCCACCTGGTCCTCCCGGCGCCGCCGGGACTGCTCGCTGCGGGCCTGGTCCAGCAGGCGGCGGGAGGCCACCGTGATCAGCCAGGCCCGCGGATTGGCGGGCTGGCCGCCGGCCGGCCATTGCAGCGCGGCGGCCAGCAGGGCTTCCTGGGTGGCGTCCTCGCACAGGTCGAAGTGCCCGTACCGGCGGATCAGCGCGCCGAGGACCTGGGGCGCCAGCTCCCGCAGCAGGTCCTCGGCGGCCCGGTCCAGGCGCCCGCCGGGCTGGCTCACGGCTCCGGCGACTCGTGCAGGATCGGCCACAGCTCCACCGGCTCCTGGTCGGCCCACGGCATGTCGGCCGCGATCTGCTCGGCGCGCTCGGCGCTCTCGCAGTCCAGCAGGTAGAAGCTGGCGATGTACTCCTTGGTCTCCAGATACGGCCCGTCGGTGACGGCCGGCGCGCCGCCCGCCCGCCGGACCAGCTTGGCCTGCACCGCGTCGGCCAGGCCGTACGCGCCGATCAGCTCGCCGGTCTCCCGGTACTTGGCGTTGAACGCGTCCTGCTTGGCGATCTCGGCCGGCCAGTCCGCGGCGAGGATCGAGTCCCACTTCTCCTGGTTGCCGTAGATCAGCATGAGGTACTTCATCAGGCCATCCTCCCTGGTCGTGGCGAACCGCGGCGGCGCGCCCTCACCAGTCAGTCGAAGCAGCCGGAGCTGTCCTCGACATCATCGTGATGGCTGGATCAGATCTTGGCCAGCAGGTGCTTCATCAGGGTGCGTTCGGTGGCCAGCGGCCGGGGTGCGGTGACGAACACGGCGACGGTGCCGCTCAGCGCGGCCAGCGTGTTGCTCGACCCGTGCGCGGTGCCGACCGAGGCGAAGTAGGCCTTGTCGCCCACCCCGGATACGGCGCGCACCGTCTGGTGCAGGCTGCTCAGCGACTGCTGGCTCTGCCTGAACTGCCGGGCCGACTCGCCGGTCTGGTAGCGCACCATGACCATGTACTTGCCCAGGTAGGCGCACACCGAGACCGGGCCCTCCAGGGTGGATACCTGCTTGCCCAGGGTGAGGCCGAGCGTGGCGCCGACTTCGGTCGCCGGGGCCTGCGCGCAGTACGGCGCCGGGGGACCGGCCGAGGCCTGGCCGCCGCTGCCGCCCGGGTTGCTGGCGGCCGCCCCGGCCGGTTCACTGGCCGCCGGGTTGCCCGCGGCACCCGGCTCCGGGGCGGCCCCGGACGATACCGAACAGGCAGCCAGCGTACTCACGGCCACGCCGGCCAGCACGGCAGTCGCGATCTGGCGCATCCCCACGACCGGCCCCTTTCTGTCCAGATGCATCGTCCGCCCAGGTCCGGTTCCGCCCCAGGAACGGCCGGCCGGGCGCAGCGGGCGGCCTGATCGTATGAAGGGCGGCGGGCCGGCACCAGGGAACTGGCCGGCGCTGGGCTTGGCTGCGCTGGTCAGCGGCTATCTGGGCGGCTGGCCGCGGATGAACGTTTCAGCACGCCTGGGTCAGGCGGGCCAGCGGCGCGGTGGTGGCCGGGGCCGGTGCAGCCGGGGCCACTGCGCGCCCGGCCCGCCACGCATGTCAGCGGCGGGTCGGCTACCATGCAGCCAGTCCCCGCCGGTGTAGCTCAGTTGGCAGA
>DATCUG010000659.1:0-3087 GCA_036567525.1 Streptosporangiaceae bacterium
GCCAGCAGTCCATGCCGGGCCAGCAGGGCATGCTGGGCCAGCAGTCTGCGCCGGGTCAGCCGGGGATGCCGGGCGGCCAGAATGGCATGCCCAGCCAGAATGGCATGCCGGCGCAGCAGAGCATGCCCGGCCAGCAGAGCATGCCCGGCCAGCAGAGCATGCCGGGGCAGAACGGGCTGCCCAGCCAGAACGGGCTGCCTACCCGGCAGAGCATGCCGGGCGCCCAGGGTCCGTCCAGCCTGGCCGGCCAGCCGGGCATGCCCGGTCAGCAGAGCTTGCCGGGGCAGCAGAGCATGCCGGGTCAGCAGACGATGCCCGGTCAGCAAGGCATGCCGGGCCAGCAGAGCATGCCGGGCGGGCAGTCGGTGCCCGGGCCGTACAGCACGCCCGGGCCCAGCCTGGGCCAGCCCGGCGGAAACGGGCTGTCCGCGCCATCCTCGCCCGGGCTGCCCGACCCACGTAGCCGCGGCGCCCACCACGCGCAGCCGCCGGGTGCGGACCAGGATCCATACCCGGCGCCGCCGCCCAGCTCGTTCCGCGGTCCCGCGCAGGATGTGCCGGTGCGCCAGGGGATCCCGGAGCCGCCGCGGCAGTACCAGCAGAGCCCCTACGGGATGCCCGGCGAGCAGCTGCCCGGGTCGTACCCGTCGGCCCCGGCAGGCCAGGACGGCGGCAGCGGGGCCGCCTCCTATCCGCCGCCGCAGGCCCCGTACGGCGGGCCGCCGCCCGCCTCCGCTGCTCCTGTCCCACCGGGCCAGGCAATGCCTATCGCGGACGCGGTGCAAGCCGCGCACGCGGAGGGGTTCGAATTCGGTCAGTCGGTCGCCCGTGAGGCGCCGGCGCTCTGGCTGGAGGCTGTACTTGCCCGCAAGCCGCGCATGCCGTCCGATCTGGAAGCCAGGCTGCTCCAGGACTCGGCGTTGCCGATCGATTCACTGCTGCACGACGAGACCCGGCACGCGCTCCGCCGCGGCTTCTGGGATGCCCTGGAGCGTTCGCGCAGATAGCGGCATTCTCCCGTGACTGAGTTCGTTCGCGGCGTTGAAACCGGTCTCGGTCTGGGTACGTCCGGTGACGTGGTGGTGCTGAGCAGGGACCTGTTTGATGCGATCGAGTTCGACGCGGCGTGCACTGGTGATCATCGTGCCGCGGCCGAACAGATGCTCAATCTAGCCGCGTCCGGCACGCAGACCGCGGAATTCCCGCGCTCCGAGGCCTATCTCCGGGCCGGTGAGCAGTGGCTGCTGGCCGACGATCCGGCGGCCGCGGCCCAGGGATTCGAGCGGGCCCTGGCGGACGGCGGCCCGGCCTTCGTCGACCCGCGGGTCCCGCTGGCCCGGGCGCTGTTCCTGATGGACAAGCCCACCGAAGCCGAGAACCTGATCCGGCAGATCGAGCAGGAGCAGCCCAGCGACCCGAGGATCTACGACCTGGTCGCTGAGCTGCTGGTGGAGCGCTCCGATCTGACCGGCGCGCTGCGCTGGGCCACCACCGGAGTCGGCCTGTGCCTGGGCCGGCTGGGCGCCGGCTGGGACGCCGGCGCGCCAGCCCTGGCGGCCCACCCGGTGATCAGCACGGCCAACGGTGATCCGACCGAGCTACGGCTGCTGCTGACCCTGCGCTACCGGATCCGTAACGACCTCGGGCTGCCCGAGGACGATTACGACCGGCTGCTCGATGAGCTGCCATCCGGCCCGGCCACCGCGGCCGGGGATAGCTGAGCCCGCCGTACCGTCAGCGCGTCCGACGCCGGGTCCAGGTCGACCAGGACGTCGTCGCCGTCGGTGATCTCACCGGACAGCAGCGCCTTGGCCAGCTGGTCGCCGATCGCGGACTGGATCAGCCGCCGCAGCGGCCGGGCCCCGTAGATCGGGTCGAAGCCGGTCAGGGCCAGCCATTCCCGCGCTCCCGGGCTGACCTGCAGGCTGAGCCTGCGGTCGGCCAGCCGCCGGCCCAGCCGGGCGACCTGCAGGTCGACGATCTGGCTGAGCTCCTCGGTGGTCAGCGAGTCGAACAGGATGACGTCGTCCAGCCGGTTCAGGAACTCAGGCTTGAACGTGGCCTGGACCACCTTCATCACCGCGTCCCGCTTGGCCTCGTCGTTCAGCGCCGGGTCGGCGATGAACTGGGAGCCCAGGTTGGAGGTGAGGATCAGGATGGTGTTCCGGAAGTCCACCGTCCGGCCCTGCCCGTCGGTCAGCCGGCCGTCGTCCAGCACCTGGAGCAGGATGTCGAAGACCTCCGGGTGCGCCTTCTCCACCTCGTCCAGCAGCACCACGCAGTACGGTCGGCGGCGGACCACCTCGGTCAGCTGGCCGCCCTCCTCGTAGCCGACGTAACCGGGCGGCGCGCCGACCAGCCGGGCCACCGAGTGCTTCTCGCTGTACTCGCTCATGTCGATGCGCACCATGGCGCGCTCGTCGTCGAACAGGAACTCGGCCAGCGCCTTGGCCAGCTCGGTCTTGCCCACCCCGGTCGGGCCGAGGAACAGGAACGACCCCGCGGGCCGGTCCGGGTCGGCTACGCCAGCCCGTGACCTGCGCACCGCGTCGGCTACCGCCTGCACCGCGCGGGCCTGGCCGATGATGCGCCGGCCCAGCTCGTCCTCCATCCGGAGCAGCTTGCCGGTCTCGCCTTCCAGCAGCCGGCCCGCCGGTATCCCGGTCCACGAGGACACCACGTCGGCCACGTCGTCCGGGCCGACCTCCTCCTTGACCATGGGCGCCTCGCCGGCCAGGCCGTCCGGGCCGGTCTCGCCATCAGCTGGCTGCGCGGTGTCGGCGCTGGCCGCGGCGGCCAGTTCCTGCTCCAGCACCGGGATCTCGCCATACATGATCTTGGACGCGGTGGCGAAGTCGGCGTCGCGCTGCGCGCGCTCGGCCTGCCCGCGCAGGTCATCGATGCGCTGCTTCAGCTCGCCGACCCGGTTCAGGCTGGCCTTCTCCCGGTCCCAGCGGGCCAGCAGGGCTGTGAGCTGCTCCTGCCGGTCGGCCAGGTCGGCGCGCAGCCGCTCCAGCCGCTCCTTGCTGGCCGGGTCGGCCTCCTTGGCCAGCGCCAGCTCCTGCATCTTCATCCGGTCCACCGACC
>DATCUG010000660.1:0-2275 GCA_036567525.1 Streptosporangiaceae bacterium
CCCTGCCAATCCCATGATCACGGGGAAACCCTGTCAGGACGGCAGGGGGAACGTCAGCAGGGTTAGGGCGGTGATCCGGGGCGGGTCACCGTCAGCCCGGAACTGGATTCGCTGGCCGGGGCGCAGCAAGCGCAGGCCCGACGCGGTCAGCGCGTCGGCGCCGAAGCTCAGCACGGTCCCGTCGTCGGTGAACACGCTGCCGGACCGGGTGCCGCCGTCGTAGCTGCGCACGGTGCCCTGCACGTGGGCCTGCACGGGTGGCCGCTCAGCGCAGCCCGGGCCGCTTGCGCAGCGCGGTGCTGACCAGCCGGTCCAGCAGGTCGGGCAGGGACAGCCCGGCCGCGGCCCACATCTTGGGGAAGTACGACGCGGCCGTCATCCCCGGCATGGTGTTGATCTCGTTGAGCAGGATCTCGCCGTCCAGGGTGTAGAAGAAATCGACCCGGGCCAGCCCCTCGCCGGACACCGCCTCGAACGCGGCCGCGGCCAGGCGGCGTACCTCGTCCAGGTGCTCGGCCGGGATGGGCGCCGGGATCGCCATGGAGTTGACGTCGTCCAGGTACTTCGCCTCGAAGTCGAAGAACTCCTCGCCGCCATCCACCATGAGCTGCCCGGGCAGGCTGGTGTCGGGTGGCCCGCCGTCCACGCCTTCCAGCACCGCGCATTCCACCTCGCGGCCTGGGATGGCCCGTTCCACCAGCACCTTGCGGTCGTACCGCCGCGCGTTCTCGATGGCCTCGTGCAGCCCGGCCAGGTCGTCCGCCTTGGACGTGCCGATGCTGGAGCCGCCGCGGGCGGGCTTGACGAAGACCGGCCAGCCCAGCTCGCCGATCGCGTCCAGCACCCGCTTGCGTTCCGCGGCCACCGGCACCGGCACGCTGGCCGCGTCCTCCGCGGGCTGCCAGTCCTGGTCCCGCACCACCACGAACGGGCCGACCGGCAGCCCCTTCGCCTTGAAGATCAGCTTCATGTACTCCTTGTCCATGCTGACCGCGCTGGCCAGCACGCCGGCCCCGACATACCGGATGCCGGCCATCTCCAGCAGACCCTGGATGGTGCCGTCCTCACCGAACGGACCGTGCAGCATGGGCAGCACCACGTCCACGTCGCCCAGCACCCGGGGAATGGCGCCCGGCTCGGCCAGGGTCAGCGTGCCCGGCTCGGCGGCGCCCCAGGGCAGCACCTGGCCGCCCGGCTCGGCCACCGCCTCGACCGACGGGAGCTGGCCGCCGGTGAGGGCCAGCCGCTCCGGCTCGTCCGCGGTCAGCACCCACCGGCCGTCGGGCAGGATGCCGATCGGGATGACCTCGTACCGGTCCCGGTCCAGGGCGGCGAGCACCGTCCCGCCGCTCGCGCAGGAGATCGCGTGCTCCGGGCCCCGGCCGCCGAACACAACCGCCACCCTGATCTTGCGCTGCTGATTCACTCCCGCTCCTCTCGTGTCCCGCCGAGCGCGCCGAGGGCCTGCGCCGCGCCGGCGATGGTGTTCTCCCCCGCTCGGCCGGGTCAGACGCCATAGCGCTCGGGCTTGGCGGAGCGGGCGGTGAGCAGCGCGGCGGCCTGGCCGATATCGATCTGCTCGCTCATCACCCCGACCACGACCTCGGTGATCGGCATCTCCACATCGAGCGCCCTGGCCAGTTCCAGCACTGGCCGGGCCGACTTGGCCCCCTCGGCCACCTGCGTGGTGACCGCGGCCACGTCGGCCACCGGCACGCCGCGGCCGATCAGCTCGCCGAACGTCCGGTTCCGGGACAGCGGCGAGTTGCACGTGGCCACCAGGTCACCCAGGCCGGCCAGGCCGGCGAACGTGTGCTGGTCCGCACCGAGCGCCACACCCAGCCGGGTGATCTCAGCCAGCCCACGGGTGATCAGCGTGGCCCGGGTGTTGTCCCCGCAGCCCATGCCGACCGCGATGCCGACCGCCATCGCGATCACGTTCTTGACCGCGCCGCCGAGCTCGCAGCCGATCACGTCCGGGTTGGTGTACGGCCGGAAATAGGGCGTGTGGCACTCCTGCTGCAGCCGTTTGGCCAGCGTGTCGTCGGCGCTGGCGACGACCGTCGCCGCCACCCCCTGGCGTTCCGCGATCTCGCGGGCCAGGTTGGGCCCGGACACCACCGCGATCCGTTCCGCGCCGGCCCCGGTGACCTCGGCGATGACCTGGCTCATCCGGTCATGCGTGCCCAGCTCGATGCCCTTCATCAGTGAGAGCAGCGTCGCGTCGGCCGGCAGCAGCGGCGCCCAGTGCGTCAGGTTCTCCCGCAGCGACTGC
>DATCUG010000661.1:0-2803 GCA_036567525.1 Streptosporangiaceae bacterium
GGTCGGTGCTGCTCACGATGGCGCGAGCATGCTCCAGGGCCTCGCCGCGGGTTAGCCCCAATGCCGGGTAGTTAAGGTCCGCGTCCTGGTTTCAAGCTCTGCCTGGTCTCGATGGGGATGATTTTGTGTGCGAGGGACTGGACGGTGGTGGTGTGGGCTGGTCGGTCGGGGTCGGCTTTGTTGTACCGGGACAGGGCCGATTTGACTTTGCGAGTGCTGACGCGCAGGCGCCGGGAGGGGGTGAGGTCAGCGAGGACAGCGCGGCCGATCTGGCCGGCAGGGTCGAGGTCGTCGATGATGTTCTCGGCTTTGATCAGCAGGTTCTGCGCGGTGTGCAGGGCGGTGGTGAACCCGGCCCGGTCGGGGTTGAGGCCAGGGGCTTGCTCGACGGCGCTGACCATCGCGGTCCGGAGCAGCTGGTAGGTGGTCAGCAGCGCCCATAGTTCCTGCCGGAGCCCGGCTGGGTCCCGTGATCGCAGGACCCGGCCGTGCAGCAGGGTGTGGCGCAGCGCGAGGTAGGTGATCTCGTGTTCCCAGCGTTCGTGATACAGGAAGATCAGTGCCCGTGCCGGGTAGCGCCGGTGGTTGGTCAGCGTGGTCGCCCACCGGTAGCGTCCGCTCCACTGGGTGCCGTCGGTGCAGGTCACGGTCACCTCGGCACAGATGATCCGGACGGTCAGGCCGCCGATCCGGGCCAGCTGGGTACCGTCTTCGAGCCGGGCCAGGAGCTGCGGTTTGCGGGTGTTGAGCCGGACCAGGAACTGTGCCCCGGCCGCGGCGATCACCTCCAGCAGGCAGGCGTCGTCGAAGCCCCGGTCGGCCAGCACCAGCATGTCGCGGGTGAGCAGCCCGGCCAGCTGCCTGGCGCGGGCGGCCTCGCCGGCCGCCGGCCCGAACACCGCCCCGATCAGGGCACGGGTGCCGGTTTCGACCAGGGTCATCAGCTGCACCATCGGGTAGCCGGTGACGCCGCGCAGGGCCCTTGGCTTCCCGAGCCAGCCGGCGTTACGGCCGGTGTCGGGTGCCTTGATTGAGGAGCAGCCGTCAAACGACACCGTCCGCCACCGGCCGAACCTGGTTCCCGGGGTCGCTGGCTGGGCCAGCGGCCCGGCCACCGTCTCGAACAGCGCCTGGACAGGAGCCTCACCTATCCGGCGCCGCAGATCCCGCAGCGCCTTGACCGACGGCATGCCCGGCACCGGCCCCAGCCCGGCCACGAGATTCCTCCAGACCTGCCCATAGCCCAGACCGGAGAACAGGCCAAGCGCGAGCAGGAAGTACACCCCGACCCGCGACGGCAGGCTCCGCAGCCGCTGCTCGGTTGCGCGGTGCTCAGCCAGGACCGCATCAACCAGCTCGAACGGCATGAACCGGGTCAGCTCGCCCAGGTGCCCGGGCGCGAACACCCCCGCAGCGGCGCTGACCTGCCTAGACACCGTACAGATAGCGGATGCCAGAGCAGACCTGGCAGACTGTGAACTCAACGGAGATCCAGTTCGGGACAGGCGATTGTGGAAGATCACCCGTCCTACCGGATCTCCGTTGCCACGTCCGGCAAACCCCCAAGCCGCTTGACAGCAGCGCCGAACCCCTAACTACCCGGCATTGGGGTTAACGGACGCCGCAGAGGAGGCGGTTCTCGCCGCGCTGCCAGAGCGTGCCGACCTCGGCGAAGTTGGCCGCGCGCAGCGCCTCGACGTGGGTGTCCAGCAGCCGGGTGGCCCAGCCGTGGTGGTCGGCGTGGCCCCGCCAGGCTTCCCGCTCGGCCACCGGGCCGGCCAGCGCCGGGTCCGCGGCGACCGCGTCCCACCAGCCGGACCAGCTCTCCGCGTGCCCACTGGGGAAGCGCCGCTTGTCCTCCCGGTCGAGCAGCGCCTGGTTCAGCCGAGCCAGCACCGGCGAGGCCGCCTCGTCCACGCGGAGTTGGTCGCCGTTGAGCAGCAGCGCCCCCGGCCGCATCACCTGGGCCAGCTCGGCGTACACCGCGGTCAGCGCCTCGGGGGGGAGCCAGTGCAGCGCGGTGGTGCTGACCGCGGCGTCCACCGGGCGGTCCAGGCCCAGCTGGCCGGCCCAGCCCGGCTGGCGCAGGTCAACCGAGAAGAACCGCAGGCCGGGCCGGTCGGTGAAGGCCGCCCTGGCCAGGGTGAGCATCACCGGGTCGGCGTCCACGGCGGCGATGGTGGCCTCCGGGATCCGGTCCAGCAGCCGCGCCGACAGCGAGCCAGGCCCGCAGCCGAGGTCGATGACCAGCGGATCCTTGCGCCCGGTGCCCTCCTCCACCGCGTCGATCAGCGCGGTGAACCTCTCTTCGCGGTCCGGCAGTCTGTCCTCTTGCTGGAGGTCCCAGCGGCGGATCCATTCCCGCGCGGCGTCACGGTCGAGTTCCGGCATGCCGACTCCTTGTCCTGTTCAGGGTGAGTGTCCAGCCCGGTCACTGTCTAGTAGCATTTCGGCAGTCACTAACCTAGGCGTCGGGGATGTAACTGGTCAAGTGAGATTCAGCAGTCACCTAGATTCGGTCGTGGCGGTCGCGGTGAGCCTGGTCAACGTGTTGACTCCCGGAGAGGCACACGGGCGCGAGTACCTGCCGCCTGACCAGGCTGGCCTGCCCGAGGCGGTGGCCGGCGTGCTGCGCGCGGCACACCGCGATCCCGGCCGGGTGCCACCCGGCGACGCCGCCGAGCTGGCTGAGTTCGCCCCAGAACTGCGCACGGTGTTCACCGCGGTGGCGCGGGGCGATATGGACGCGGCGGCCCGGCAGGTCAACACGCTGCTGGCCAGCACTGGCGCGCACCCTCAGCTG
>DATCUG010000662.1:0-2562 GCA_036567525.1 Streptosporangiaceae bacterium
CGCACCGTCTTACCCCGGGTGACCTGCCCGGAAATGCTGAGCCCGGCCGGCTGCCCGGCGTCACCGAGCACATTCAGGAGAGTGCTTTTGCCGCTGCCGTTGGGGCCGACCAGCCCGACCCGCTCGCCTGGGCCGAGTTGCCAGGTGACGTCGTTAAGCAAAATGCGGGAACCGGCGGTGACGGTCAGGCCGGCCGCGTCGATCACCGTTTTGCCGAGCCGGGCGGTGGCCAGCCGGGTGAGTTCCACGCCGTCCCGGGGCGGCGGCTCCCCGGCGATGAGCGCGTTGGCCGCCTCGATCCGGAACCGGGGCTTGCTGGTCCGGGCGGGCGGCCCGCGGCGCAGCCAGGCCAGTTCCTTGCGCAGCAGGTTGCGCCGCCGCCGGTCGGTGGCCTCGGCGATCCGGGCCCGCTCGGCCCGGGCCAGCACGTACGCGGCGTAACCACCGTCATAGGTATGCAGCCGCCCATCGGCCAGCTCCCAGGTGCGGTTACACACCGCGTCCAGGAACCACCGGTCGTGGGTCACCGCGACCAGCGCCTCGGCGCGCTGCGCCAGGTGCCGGCCCAGCCAGTCGATCGCCTCGATATCCAGGTGGTTGGTCGGCTCGTCGAGCAGCAGCAGGTCGTGCTGGCCGGTCAGCTCCGCGGCCAGCGCGACCCGGCGCGACTCACCGCCGGACAGCCGGCCAGCCGCCGCGTCCAGGTCGATGCCGGGCAGCAGCGCGGCCAGGATCGAGCGGGTCCGCGGGCTGGCTGCCCAGACATGCTCCGGCGTGTCGCCCAGCACGACGCTGCGCACCGTGCCGGTCAGCTCAGTGCGCTGCCCCAGCAGGCCGATCCGGACATCCCGGGTCCGGGTAGCCCGGCCGCCGTCCAGTGGCTCCCGGCCCGCGAGCACGGCCAGCAGCGTGCTCTTGCCCGCGCCATTGCGGCCGACGATGCCGATTCGGTCACCGGCCGCCACCCCGGCCGACACCCCATCCAGCAGCGGCCGCTCGCCGTACGCCTTGACCGCACGCTCCAGGTTGACCAGGTTCACCGAACCGGTCACCGCCGCCGGTCGGCGGCCGGGCTGAGCACGGTCGCGCCCGGCGCCGGGCCGGTCACGCTGACCACCGACCGGCACACGCCCATGCTGGTCAGCGCTACGGCCAGGTCCCGGGCGTGTTTCCCGTCCCGGGCCAGGTAGGCGCAGGTCGGCCCGGACCCGGAGACGATCGCGCCGAGTGCGCCGTGCTCCCGGCCCGCGGCCAGCGCCTGGCGCAGCCGGGGCAGCAGCGAGATCGCGGCCGGCTGCAGGTCGTTGACCAGCAGCGGGCCGACTTGGGCCGGGTCACCGCTGCGCAGCGCGGCCATCAGCTCGGTGCTCAGGCCGGGCGCGGCCCACGGCGCGGCGGCGGGCGGCTGGCTGTCATCAGCGGAACGCAGCCGGTCGCAGGCCGCGTACACCGCGGCGGTGGACAGTTGCTCGGCCGCGAACGCGAGCACCCAGTGATACGTGCCCGAAACCAGCGCCGGGGTGACCTGCTCGCCCCGGCCGAGCCCGATCGCGGTGCCACCGAGCAGCGCGAACGCGACGTCGCTGCCGACCCGCCCGGCCACTTCAGCCAGTTCCTGGTGGCTCAGCCCGGTACCCCACAGCTCGTTGCAGGCGACCAGGGCGGCGGCGGCGTCAGCGCTGCCGCCGGCCAGCCCGGCGGCGACCGGGATGCGTTTCCTGATCTCGATGGCCACGCCGGGCTCGTCACGGCAGCCGGCCCCGGCCGCGTCGGTCAGCGCGGCGACCGCCCGGGCGGCCAGGTTGTCCGGGCCCAGCGGGACGCTGGCCGCGCCCTCGCCACTGACCCGCACGCTGTCGGTTTCCGCAGGCGTGACGGTGACCTCATCGAACAGGGCCAGGGCATGAAAAACCGTCACCAGGTCGTGGTAGCCATCCGCGCGTGGCGGCCCCACCGAGAGCTGGAGATTCACCTTCGCGGGCACCCGCGCGGTCACAGCGGTCACGATGATCTGATGGTAGCGGCCGTGGGCCGCGCCGCCGACCACGGCCTTGACGGGCCTGCGGCCCCGAGCCATAGTGAGGGCGGTTCGGCATTCGCACGCACACCCATCCGGAGGCCAATACGCACAGCCCGTAGATCCCTTCTTTTGTTAGCGCTAACACCTGCGTGAGCAGGCCGGTCGTCAGCTGAAAGTTTCACCAGGAACAGCGAGGTTCACCATGCTCATGGGGTTAGTACTTGGTCAGTTAAGAAAGGCCGCGCTGGCGGCTGGGGCGGCCGCCGCGCTCACCGCCGGCGTGCTGGCGGCGGTGCCCGGGCCAGCCCAGGCCGCCACGTCCGGGCCGTGCGACATCTACGCGGCGGCCGGCACCCCGTGCGTGGCCGCGCACAGCACGACGCGGGCTCTGTACGCCGCCTATAACGGCCCGCTGTACCAGATCCAGCGCGCCTCCGACAGCACGACGTTGAACATTGGCCTGCTGTCGGCGGGCGGCGACGTCAACGCCGCTCCGCAGGTGTCGTTCTGCTCGGGGACCACATGCACGATCACCAAGATCT
>DATCUG010000663.1:0-10884 GCA_036567525.1 Streptosporangiaceae bacterium
TGCGCGCCGGGTCCAGCAGGCCCTCCCGCTCGTAGATCCGCAGCGTCTGCGGGTGCAGCCCGGCCAGCTCGGCCGCCACCGAGATGGAAAACAGCCCCCGGTCCAGGTCCGCCCAGCCCGGGCTCACCACAGCCCGCCCCGGTTCCGATCCCGTGCCAGGCAGCGCAGTGCCAGCGCGGCCAGGGCGGCGAGCCTGAGATCGTCCTCATCCCGGCCGTCAGCCGGGGCTGCGTGCGGGCCGTCCACCCGCACCGGGCCGGCCCGCAGCGGCGGCCCCGGCACCGGGCCCGTCACGCCTCCCGGCCGCATTCGCCGCACCGGTACCGGGACCGGCGCCGGCATCCCGGGCCCCTGGCCGCTGCCGAGGGCGCGGTCATAGGCGGCCCGGCGGCCCGGATCGCTCAGCACGCGCCAGGCCCCGGCCAGGACGCGGAACCGGCCCGGAGCGGCGGCATCGCCCGGCCGCGAATCGGGATGCTCAGCCCGCGCCCGGCGCCGCCAGGCCTGCGCGATGTCCTCCCGGGAGGCCTCGCGGGACACACCCAGCAGCTGGTACAGATCCGGGCCCGGACCGTTGGGATCCGCAGCGGCCATGACCGTCACCTCCCTTCGCTGACACGGACAGCGAGATCTCGCCTCCAGTATGCGGCATGACAAAACCTCAGTCGAGTCTTGTCAGATAACTGGCTGGCATGTTATATAGGTCCGGTGAGCGTGACATGACAACCGGCACTGGCGAAGGAGGCACCGATCA
The DNA here is from genome assembly GCA_036567525.1 of Streptosporangiaceae bacterium. Classification (GTDB taxonomy): domain Bacteria; phylum Actinomycetota; class Actinomycetes; order Streptosporangiales; family Streptosporangiaceae; genus RYN-230. Next base: position 755 of record DATCUG010000663.1, read on the forward strand.
TGCTCATGCGCACTGACCCGTTCCGCGAACTGGACCGGCTCACCCAGCAGGTGCTGGGCACCACCGCCCGGCCCGCCGCGATGCCGATGGACGCCTACCGCCATGGCGACAGCTTCTACATCCACTTCGATCTGCCCGGCGTCAAGCCTGAATCCATCGACCTGACCGTCGAGCAGAACGTGCTGACCGTCCGCGCCGAACGCGCCCCGGTGAAAGCTGACGGTGCGGAGATGATCGTCGCCGAGCGGCCCTACGGCACCTTCACCCGGCAGGTCTTCCTCGGCGAGACCCTCGACGCTGACAAGATCGCCGCTGACTACCACGCCGGCGTGCTGACCCTGACCATCCCGGTGCACGAGGCAGCCAAGCCCCGCAGCATCCAGGTCACCAGCAGTGACCAGAAGCAGGCCGTCACCGCGTAGTCCCCTGGACGCAGCATCCCGGCATGGGCCGCCCCAGAGGTGGCCCATGCCGCCCGGGATCCCCGGCACGATCCGGCAGCGCAACGGATCCCGATTGCCCAGCTCAAGACCTGGCGCGTCCTGCGCAAGCTCCGCTGCTGTCCCGGGAAGGCCGGGCAGCTCGCGCTTGTCGCCCAGACAGGAATGAGGCCCCTCCAAGTATGAGTTGGAGGGGCCTCATCTGGCCGCTTTGCATCGGCCACCGATTGCTCGGCTGCCTGGTGCGCTACGGCCCGCCGTTTCGCTCTGGCCTGCTGATTGCTCGGCTAACCTTGTGCTAACGGCATACCACTTCGGCTTCAGGCATCGCAGGAAATTTCGGTTGCCCGGCCTTTCCGCAATCCCTAGGGTTTCCCCTGCCGTCCCTGGAGTTTCCCCCTGGGAAGGCTTCCGCTTTAGCGGTGAGTGAATTTCTACTCCTCGGATCCGCGGTGCACAAGAGGTTAGTGCCATCAATTTCAAGATTCTTTGGCTATCCACATGAAATCCACAAGCGCGTAGTTGTTATCCCCCGGTCACCGGTGGCTGTCCACCGCGGTATCCACAATGTGATCCACAGGTTTGCCGGATGGGGGCGGGGTAAGGGAAGAGTGAGTCCCGGCTGGGATCAGAGGTGAGCAAGCATGTGGCTGGACATCGCGATGGTGGCGCTGTTCGTCTTCGCTGGTTACGCGTTCCTCCAGCTGGTCGGCTGGCGGACCCGCGGGCTGAGCCGCCGCACCAAGCGGAGCGCGGAGGACATGTACGACCAGTACGCCGACTCGCCGCGCCAGCAGCGCCGGTACGCGCGCCAGCACGGCGGCACCTGGACGGAGAGCGAAGCGACGCCACCGCACCGCGACTCGTGATCAACCGCTTGGTGTTGCTATAACAGCAGCAATGGGTTGATCACGCGGAGCGGCGCGCGCTTCCGGGGTGCTGGTGTGGTGGATGCTGGGGGATTGGCCCCGGGCAAAGGTGTGGGGCCCCTCCAAGTATGAGTTGGAGGGGCCCCACGTGGCCAGCGCGTCAGCGGCCGCCGATTGCTCGGCTTCCATTGGCCGCAAAGGCCGGTTCCCACCTGAGTAAGAAATCAACTCGGAGGACCGGTTGCCCGGCCTCACCACTTTCCACAGAAAGCCCGGTTGCCCGGTCAATCGAGGAAGCGGATTTCCCGCTGACCCCCACATTTGGTGGTGAGGAAATTTCTACTCCTAACTCACCAGGTCCGCAAGAGGTGCAACCAAGTATTTTTGAGAATTTCGCGCTGTCCACATCTTCTCCACAGCGAAAGGACGGTTATCCCCGGGCACTGGGCGAATATCCACTGCGGCATCCACAGCCTGATCCACAGCCCAGGCCCAGGCCAGATCAGGGCCAGGACGGTGGCAGGGGCTAGGGCTAGGGCTAGGAGCCGGGCGGGGCTTAGTGCCGGATCTGCGGGTCCTCGTCCGGTGCCGCCGCGCTTTCCGCCCCAAGTGCCTCCGCGCCGTCCGCCGACGGTGTGGCGGCCGCGGCCGGCTGCGCACCGGCCACCGGCTGCGCACCGGCCACCGGCTGCACACCAGTCACCGGCTGCGCAACCGCCGCCGCTGGGCGGGTCCGTCGTAGCGCGCCGATGACCACGGCGATGCCGAGCGCGCCCGCAGGCGGCAGGGTGACCAGCGCGGGCAGCTGGTAGCGCCAGGAGAACTCGAACGCGTCCGAGGCGAGCAACAGGGTCACCGCCGTGCCGAACACCAGCAGGCAAGCCACCGAGAGCTGAAGGTGCTTGCTCTGTTTGCTATGCGCCTCCGGGGGCGCTATACCCGCCGAGCTTCCCTCGTCGCTCAGGTCGCTCGTTCCTCGCTCCCCTCGCTCCTCAGTCCAGTCGGCGGCGCGCCCCCTTTGGCGCGGGGCGCCGCGCTCCCTTCGGCGCAGCACGGCCAGGCTGCCGAGCAGGCCGAACACGGCGGCCAGGGCGAGCAGTGGCCCCGGCGTGTAGCCGCCGTCCAGCTGATAGCCGCGCAGGAACGTGGCCAGCGGGTGGCTGACCTGGGCCGGCCCGCCCCAGGACGGGGTCAGCGTCTGCACCACGGTGGGACCGCCGCTGGCCGCATAATGCAGCCCCACCTTGATGGTGCCGCCGTGGCTGAGGAAGATGCTGTCGCCATAGGTCGGGTAGCCGGTCTGGAACTGCCAGCGGGAGATGGGCGTGTCCCCGGTGCTGGTGTACCGGCCGAGCGCGAACAGCTTCAGCGAGTCGCTCAGGATGCCGGCCACCACCCGGAGCGGCTGCTGGACCAGCACCTGATGCTCGAAGTCGTCGCTCGTCTGGGCGTGCGTCCGGCCGGGCGGCGCGACATATGTCTTGTCCGGGGACGCGCCGTTGTGCACCAGCCCGTCCGGGCCGAGCCGGATGGCCAGCGCCCGGGGCGGGCAGAGCGCCTTCTCGTAGCTGGGCAGCCGCAGCGTCGCGCAGTCGGCGCTCTCGGCCAGCCGGCCGTAGATCGTGTTGCCCGCGGCCGGCGCCAGCGAGAAGCGCCCGCCCACGATGTACTCGCGCATGGAGAAGCCGGCGATGGGGATGGCGAACGCGACGCACAGCGCCGCACCCATGAGCAGCTTGCGCCGCCAGCCGCCGGCCACCACGATCAGCACGAACAGCAGGGCGGGCAGGATGAGGATCTGGCCCACCTGGGCGAACGGCGCGCTCAGGCCGAGCACCAGCCCGCCCGCCACGATCAGCCGCGGCCCGGGCCGGGGCCGCCAGAGCAGCAGGGCCAGCCCGGCCACGATGCAGGCCTCGAACCACACATCGGGCATGATGGTCTGCTCGATCTGCAGCTGGTAGCCGTCCAGCAGGACCGGCGCGGCGGCCAGCGCGGCCAGCCAGCGGGGCACGCCGCGGCGGCTCAGCATCAGGTACAGGGTCAGCCCCATAGCCAGGCCGAGCAGGTGCTGGATGGCCACCACCATGGCCAGGTTCCCGGCCAGCAGCAGGCCCTTGAGCACCACGTTGTAGCCCAGCGGGTCGTTGCCCGGCCACGCGCCGTACAGGTACTTGAGGCTGTCGATGTACAGCAGGGCGGGCCGGTAGGCGAACTGGGCCAGCACCCGCAGCACCAGGCCGGCCAGCAGCAGCACCGAGATCAGCCAGTGCCGCCGCGCGGCCACGGCCAGCCGCCAGCCGCCCGGGCGGACCATCGTCCCGTCCGCACCCGCCGCGGCCGCACCCGCCTCGCCCCCGGTCACGGCGGAGCGCCCTGCGGTCATTGGCATTCGCATCGCGATCATCCAGATTGAGTGCGGGGCGGTGTTGGGGGTAGGGCGGGGACGTGACTAGGCCGGGCACACGTGCCGCCGGTGGCACTTTACTTGCCCCGGCTAAGGCTACGGGCCGCCGCGGGCGCGGGTGACCGTGTCAGCGGACCGTAACCGCGGGCTGGCCATGGCGTCGCAGCTGAGCTCCGTACCACATCCCGAGGCCCGGCATACCGAACGCCAGCCAGGTGTTCATGCCGTCAGAAGCTTAGTTGTATTTTCGCAAGTACAGGTGCTTTCGAGGTCTTGAGGAGCTGTGCCGCAACCGAGCCGCCGCCGGCGGTACCTGATCCTGGCTATCTGCTGCATGAGCCTGGTCATCGTCGGGCTGGACAACACGATAGTCAACGTGGCGCTGCCGTCGATCCAGAAAGAGCTGCACGCGCCGGTGTCCGGGCTGCAATGGGTGGTGGATGCCTACACGCTGGTGCTGGCCAGCCTGCTGGTGCTGGCCGGGTCCACGGCCGACCGGGTGGGCCGCCGCCGCACGTTCCAGGCCGGGCTGGCCACGTTCACGGCCGGCTCGCTGCTGTGCAGTGTGGCGCCCAGCCTGGGCTGGCTGGTCGTGTTCCGCATCGTGCAGGCGGTGGGCGGCTCGATGCTCAACCCGGTGGCGATGTCGATCGTGGTCAACACGTTCACCGACCGGGCCGAACGGGCCCGGGCCATCGGTGTCTGGGGCGCGGCGTTCGGGGTCAGCCTGGCCCTCGGCCCGGTGGTCGGCGGCCTGCTGGTGGCCGCGGTGGGCTGGCGCGGGATCTTCTGGGTGAACATCCCGATCGGGGTGGCCGCGATCGCGCTCACCGCGCTGTTCGTGCCGGAGTCCAAGGCCCCGCACCCGCGGCGGATCGACCCGGCCGGCCAGGCGCTGGTCGTCGTCATCCTGGCCGCGCTGGTCTACGGGATCATCGAGGGGCCCCGGCACGGCTGGGGCTCGCCGGAGATCATCGCCTGCTTCTGCCTGTCGGCGGCCGCGCTGGTGGCGCTGCTGGTGGTCGAGCCGCGGCGCACCGAACCACTGCTCGACCTGCGGTTCTTCCGCAGCGTGCCGTTCAGCGGGGCCACCCTGATCGCGGTCTGCGCGTTCGCCGCGCTGGGCGGGTTCCTGTTCCTGAACACGCTCTACCTGCAGGACGAACTGGGCTACTCGGCGCTGCATGCCGGGCTGCTCACGCTGCCGCTGGCCGCGGTCACGGTGGTCGCCGCGCCGCTGTCCGGGCGGATCATCAGCCACCGTGGGCCGCGGCTGCCGCTGCTGGTGGCCGGGCTGACCATGACCGCGGGCGGGCTCATGCTGACCGGCCTGACCGCGCATACCCCGGTCGGCTGGCTGCTGGCCTCCTACCTCATCTTCGGCATCGGGAACGGGATGGTGAACGCGCCGATCACGAACACGGCGGTGTCCGGGATGCCGGCCACCCAGGCCGGGGTGGCGGCGGCCATCGCATCCACCAGCCGCCAGGTGGGCACGTCGCTGGGTGTGGCCGTGGTCGGGTCCGCGGTGATCTCGGTGCTGGCCGGCTCGCTGCGCACCGGCTTCGCCGAGGCCAGCCATGTGGGCTGGTGGATCATCACCGGCTGCGGGCTGGCCGTGCTGGCCCTCGGGCTGCTGACCAGCGGCCGGTGGGCCCGTGGCACCGCGGCGCGCACCGCGGACCGGCTGCTGGCCGAGGACGCGCCGGTACCGGTCGGCTGATCCGCGTGGCCGGTCAGCCCGGCTGGGTGATCACGGAGAATTCGGTGCCCTGGTCGTCGGTGACGATGGCGGTCCGGCCGTACGGGCTGTCCCACGGCTCCCGGATGACCGAGCCACCGGCCGCGCGGACCGCCGCCACCGCGGCGTCGGTGCCGGCCACCGCGAAGTAGGTCTCCCAGTGGGCCGGCCCGCTGGCGCCCAGTTCCAGGATCCCGCCGACTTCCCGGCCGCCCAGCTTGAGCGTCGCGTACCGGATCCGGGCCTCTTCGATGTCACCGAATTCATAACCGAACACGGCCTGGTAGAAGGCCTTGTTCCGGTCGAAGTCGCGGCTATGAACCTGGTTCCAGCACAGCGTGCCGGGCTCGTTGGCCCGGCCCACCCCGATGTGCGCCCGGGCCTGCCAGATGCCGAAGACCGCGCCGCCAGGATCGGCCGCGACCGCCATCCGGCCCGCGTCCATCACGTCGAACGGGTCCATGAACAGCTGGCCCCCGGCTTTGCTGATCCTGGCTGCGGTCTCGTCCGCGTCGTCCGCGGCCAGATACGTGGTCCACGCCGGAGGGGCGCCCGGCGGTCCCTGTTTGGGGCCGATGCCGGCCACCGGGCGGCCGGCCAGCAGGCACATGGTGTAGCCGCCCGCCTCGGCCGGCCCGGGCTGGATATCCCAGCCGAACAGGCCCGCGTAGAACGCGCTGGCCCGGGCGATGTCGTCGACCCCCAGATCCACCCAGCACGGCGTGCCATCCGGCCAGGCCGTGTCACGAGTAACCACGATTGCCCCCACGATCCAGGCCGGTGCTTCCCGCGCCCGGCACCGTAACCCCAGCCTAGGCCGGGGCGCCGGGGCCCGTGGCAGACAATCCGAGGGCCGCTACGGCTCCGACGGGAAGCAGTACGAGTCGCTGGACGCGTCGCCGCCCTGCAGCCGCACCTGGTGCGCGCGCCGCCCGCGCCACACGTCCCCCGCCGGGAAGAACCGCTCGTCGAACGTCAGGCCGCCATCGGCCGCCACGTCCAGCTTGGCCATCCAGGCGCCCACCCCGTCGGGGTAGAACTGCTCGTCCCACGCGCCGTACAGCGAGTTGGTGAAGTAGACGCGCCGGCCGTCCCGGCTCACCTCGACCATCTGCGGGCCGCCGCGCAGCGGCTGGTCAGGCCGGGCCGGGTGGGGGACCCGGCCAACGATCCCGCCGATCCGCACCGAGCCGGTCTGCACCGGGTGCATCGGGTCGGAAACGTCGTACTGCTTCAGCTCACCGGTGCCCCAGCAGGACACGTACAGGTACTGGTCGTCCACCGACAGGTTGATGTCGGTGATCAGTGGCGGCACCGCGCCGAACCCCTGCAGCAGCGGGGGCAGCTGCTCGGCCGGGGCGGGCTCGGCCGGGATGGTGATCACCTTGGTGACGGCCCACTGGCCGCCGTCCTCGTGCCACATCCAGACTGAGGCGGACAGGTCCTCGACGCTGACCACCACGCCGACGAAGCCGTACTTCTTGGTCGGGTCGTGCGCGGGCCGCAGTTCGAGCGGCATCTGGTACTGGTCGCCCAGGTCTACGGTCTGGATGAGCTTGCGGGTCTTCATGTCCCAGAAGTGCAGCCGGTGGCCGTACTCGCGGCCGAGCAGCAGCTCCGGCACCACCCCGTCCTCGATCATGGCCGGGGTGCCCCACTCCGAGGTGATGGCGACATCGGCCATCACGTGCCACCACACGTCGTAGGCGAGGAACTGGTCGCCCCGGTCGGCCTCCCAGGCGCCCTGCACGTCGAACGTGTTCTGGTCCAGCAGCGCGATGCCGCCCGGCCCTTCCTCGCCGTAGCCGCCCAGGCAGGACATGAACACCGCGCCCGGGCCGCAGTGCACGGTGTGCGGGCGGGAGTAGCCGGCCCGCTTGCCGAGGTCGTCGGCGTCGAGCACCTTGACCACGGCCGGGGCGGCCGGGTCCGGCTCGATGTCCAGGATGCTCACCCGCGAGGAGCGGATGCCCGGCACGACCAGGTAGCGGCGGCCGCCGTGGTCGTGCCCGCCGCCCGGGTGCAGCGCGCTTGAGCACGCGTTCCAGCCGAAGTGGTGCAGCTCGTCACCGCGGTGCGGCAGTTCGGTGAAGCCGACCACCGAGCCGTAGCGGGCCGAGTCCGGGTCCACGTCCAGGACCGCGATCGCGTCCGGCTGGTCGGCCGGGCGGGAGAACGCGGCCACATAGGCGAGTTTCTCCGGCGGCGCCTCGGCAGCGTCCCGCGGCGTCCGGTAGAACGTCGGGTCGTGGTGGGGATGCTCATCTGCCATAGGGCCCAGTACATCAGACGGGTGATCTCGCCACCAGACGGGTGATCAGGTCACCAGCCAGTACGCGCTGACCCCCAGCGCGCCCAGCGCCACCAGAGCGAACAGCATGATCCAGGCCCCGGCGGGCAGCCTGGTGAGCCGGGCCAGCTGGTCCGCGTCCGACCGGCCGGGACGGCCGCGGCGCCGCGACCGCTGCAGTTCCAGTACCGGCCGGACCCCGCCGAGCAGCAGGAACCAGGCCATCGCATAGCCGAACGCCGCCTGCAGCAGCGGCGACCCGCGCCACAGCACGAAGGCCACCACCGCCGCGACGCTGAACACGGTCAGCAGGCCATAGGCGTTACGGATCATGAATACCAGGCAGGCCAGCAGCACCAGGGTGAACAGCAGGGCGGCCACCAGATGACCGCTGGCCAGCAGCGCGGCGGCGCCCAGCCCGAGCAGCGGCGGGGCCAGGTAGCCGGCGGCCGCGGTGGCCACGATGCCGGGGCCGGAGGCGCTGCCCGCCGACACGGTCAGCCCGGCGGTGCTGCGATGGACCCGCACCCCTTCCAGCCGCCGGCCCACGGCCAGCGCGACCAGCGCGTGACCGCCCTCGTGGGCGATGGTGACCACGGTCCTGGTCACCGGCCACAGCCGCCTGGACCCGACCAGGATCAGCGCGGTCGCGCAGCAGGCGAGCACGAGCAGCCGGGGTGGCAGCGGCTCCGCGGACAGAGTCTGATGCCACAGCTGGCCGGGCGATGACGCATGCACGTCTGCCATCCTGCCAGCCATACTGCTGTGCATGCAGCGGGTGTCCGTGGTCGGTAATAGCGGCTCGGGCAAGACGACGATCGCTGCCGAGCTGGCCCGGCTGATCGGTGCGCCGCACCTGGAACTGGACTCGGTCTTCCACCAGCCGGGCTGGGTGCCGCTGCCGGAGCCGGAGTTCCGGGCCCGGGTGGCGGACTTCACCGCGGCGCCGCGCTGGGTGGTGGACGGGAACTACAGCGCGGTACGCGACCTGGTCTGGTCCCGCGCCGACACGGTGGTCTGGCTGGACCTGCCGAGGTGGCAGGTGATGCGCCAGGTGGTCGGGCGGACCCTCCGCCGCGCGGTCCGGCGGGCCGAGCTGTGGAACGGCAACGTCGAACCGTGGTCCAACTTCCTGCATCTGGATCCGCAGCAGTCCATCATCGCCTGGGCCTGGACCCGGCACCGGGTCTACCGGGACCGGTTCCTGCGGGCGATGATCGGCCCGGCCTACCCGCGGCTCAGGTTCATCCGGCTGACCACGCCGGGGGAGATCCAGGAGTTCCTGGCCGGGGCGGGCCAGCCACAGGCCCGTGCGGCCGGGCCGCCCAGGTAGCCGGGCTCGTTCATCTTCCGTTCATCTCCCGCCCGATGTGCTGGATAGGGCGAGCACGCTGCGGAGCGGGGGAGTTGGCACCATGCTGGGAATCGCACTCGGTGCTGGGCTGGTCTGGCTGTTCATCTTCACCGCCGTCACGCTGCAGACCAGGATCCCGCGGCGCGGCCGGGCCGGCTCAGGCCCGGGCCTGGCTGGCACCCCGCCCGCCCTGGTCAACCTGGTGGTCACCGGGGGAAAGCTGGACGGCGCGGCCTACGCGGCGACCATCCTCGACCTCGGCTCGCACGGCGAACTGGTGATCACCGAGGCGGCGCCGGGACGGCTGGCGTGCGGGCTCCCGCCCCGTAGGCAGGGGAACAGCGGTCAGGGGAACAGTGGCCTGGTCCTGGGCGGGCTGGCCGGCTTCGAGGAGCTGGCCGGCTTCGAGGAACTGGTGCTCGGCGAGGCCCGCCGGCGGGCGGCCCGCGGCCCGCTGCCGTTCGAGGTGCTGGCTGAGGGCGTCGCCACCGATGCACCCGGGCTCTGGGTGTCGTTCGAGAAGTCGGTGCGGGCGGCGGGCCGGCGGCACGGGCTGACCCGGCCGCGGGTGCCCGGCCTGGTGCTGGCCGGGCTGCTGCTGGGCGCGGGTGGCGTCGGGTTACTGATCTTCCTGGCCGAGCACGCCCGGCACATCGGGCTGGGCGCCCCGGTGTTCGCCGGGACGGTGGTCGCGGTCGTGTGCACCGCGTTCGTGGGCTCGCTGACCCGGCAGGACCGGCCGACTCAGGCCGGCGCGGACCTGGCCGCGCAAGCCACCGAGGGCATGCCGGGCGTAGCCGCCTGGTCGCCAGGCGCCGGGACCGCGCCGCTGATGCTGCACCAGTTCGCGGTGGCGGTCGCGGTGCACGCCCCGGTCCCGCTGGCCGGCGCCAGACCCGGGCGGCAGTCCGGCGTCCGGCTCGGCGGCCAGCGATCGGCCAGCCAGCCCGGTCGCCGGCCCGAGGCCGCCTGGTCCTCGATGTCCGGGGAGTGGCGGCTGGTGCCGATCCGCAACCCGGGGATACCGCT
>DATCUG010000664.1:0-2833 GCA_036567525.1 Streptosporangiaceae bacterium
GGTCTTGCTCCCACCACATGAGCATGTCGTTGCTGGACACGTCCAGCTTGTTGCCGACCGAGGCGAACGAGGAGATGCCGATGCCCAGCCGGGACAGGTGCTCCAGGACCGACACCCCGACCCCGCCGGACTGCACCACCAGCCCGGCCGTGCCGGGCCGTGGGTGGTGCGCCGCGAACGTGGCGTCCAGCCCGATGCCCGGCACCGCGACGCCGAAGCAGTTCGGCCCGACCAGCCGCATCCCGGACTGCCGGCAGATGTCCAGTAGCGCGGCCGACTGGTCCGCGGTGAGCCCCGAGGTGATCACCACCAGCGACCGCGCGCCGCGCTGGCCGCACTCCTGGGCTGCGGCGACGGTGGCGGCGGCCGGTACCGTCAGCACGGCCAGGTCCGGTGGCTCCGGCAGCGCGCTGGCCGACGGCACGCCCGGGATGCCGTCGATGTCGCCGCCGGCCGGGTGCACCGCGTACAGCGGGCCGGCGAATCCGGCGTCCCGGATGTTCTGCAGGATGAGCCGCCCGATCGAGCCGGCCCGGTGGCTGGCCCCGACGACCGCCACCGAGCCAGGGGCGAGCAGCGGCGCCAGGCTGGCCACGTCGGCCCGCCGCTCCCGGCCGGCCACCGCGTCCAGGTAGCGGCTGGGCTCACCGAGCCCGGCGCTGCGCGGGATGGGCATGGTCAACTCGACCACCCCGTCGTCCAGCCGGCGGGTGGCGCTCAGCCCGGCGTCGGCGAACACACCCAGCATGGCGGTGTTCTCCGGCAGCGTGGCGGCGGTGAACGTGTGCACGCCGTTGGCCCGGGCCAGCGACACCAGGTGCTCCAGCAGCAAGGTGGCCACGCCGCGGTGGTGCATCCGGTCCGCCACCGCGAACGCCACCTCGGCCGTGCCGGGCTGGCCGGTCGGCTCATAGCTGGCCAGGCCGGCCAGGTCCTCGCCCAGGAAGCCGAGCAACGCCCCGTGCTGGGGACCGTGCGCCCGTGGCCCGTCGTCCGCCCGGGTCACCCGGCGGGCCTCCTGCTCCGCCGCGTTCCGGCTCAGGCTGAAGAAGCGGAGGTACAGGTTGTCCGGCGACATCTCGTCGTGCAGCCGCTTGACCTGCGCGAAGTCGTCCGGGCGGGCGGGCCGGATGGTGATCGTGCTGCCGTCGGCGAGCAGCGCGTACGAGCACCCCGGTGCGGTGAGCGCGGTCACGGCGGCACCTCCTCGCTCTCCCCGCGGCTCCGCAGGCCCCGCAGCCAGCGTGGCCGGTCGCGATCGGTGCGGATCAGGGCCGAAGGTCCCAAGCCACCGGCCCTGCAGGCCCCGTTCGGCTCGGCGGGGTGCGCGTCGCCGGGGCTGCCCGCCCATCCATGATGGCTTGCCTGTGCTGCGCGCCCACGGCCGGCCGGCCCAGGGCGAGCGGCGCGCCTCTCAAGAGCGCGGTGCCGCTAGTCGGTGCTGCCCTGGATGTTGCCGTCCTGGCCGGGGGGCGGGCCTTTGCTGTGCTTGGCCCGGCCGGGCGGGGTGCTGCCCGGCGACGGCGTGCTGCCCGGCGAGGGTGTGCTGCCCCGCGAGGGCGCGTCGGCTGGGCCGGGCCTGGCGTGGCTGGGCGGCGTGCTGCTGGCGGCGGCGGGCGGCCGGACCGCGACCGTGAGCAGCACCAGGTGCCCGGTGAACAGCCGCCCGGTCGGGCTGACCCGGAGCACGGTGCCCGGGGCGGCGTCCGGGTCGGCCTGCACCCGGACCAGGACCCGCAGGCCGTGAGCGTGCAGCCGCTGCCTGGCCACGCTGACCGGCTGGCCCACCAGCGCGTCGGTCACCCGGACCGGCCGGGCCACGGCCGGACGCAACGCCGGGCCGGACGCGGTCGGCGCAGCCAGCGCGGCGGCGGAACGCGGCGTGCGCAGGGCGGTGAACTGCCAGGCCACCACGCCGGCCACCAGGAACGCCAAGGCCAGGAGCCCGGCCAGCAGAAACCGACGCCGCGGGCGGTGGGCCGGGCGGCCGGGTCCAGCCAGCATCCCCGGCGCCGCCGCCATAGCCAGCGCCCCGTCCGGCGACATAGCCAGCGCCCCGTCCGGCGACTCCTGGCTGACCCGCACCGCGGGCCGCACACCGTCCCGGATCTGCCCAGCCCGAGCCGCGACCTCAGCGGCCGAACCAGGCCGCGCCCGCGGGTCCTTAGCCGTCATCTCGAGGATCAGCTCGGCCAGCGCCGCCCCCGCCGGGTCATCCAGGCACCGGCCGGGGAGCGCCGGGAACGGCTGGTCCCGGTGGGCCAGCGCGACCTGCAGCGGCTCACCCTGGAACGGCGGCCGGCCGGCCAGGCACTCGTACCCCACCACGCCCAGCCCGTACAGGTCCGAGGCCGGGGTGGCCGACCGCCCGCTGGCCCGTTCCGGCGCCAGGTAGGCCATGGTCCCGAGCAGCGCGCCGGTGCTGGTCAGGCTGGCCGCCTGCGGCGAGTATGCGATGCCGAAATCGGTCATCTTGACCCGGCCGTCCGGTGCCATCAGCAGGTTGCCGGGCTTGACGTCGCGGTGCACCACGCCGCTGCGGTGCGCCGCATGCAGCGCCTCCGCCGCCTGGGCCAGCACGTCCGCGGTGCGCCGCGGCGGCAGCGGCCCAGCGGCCAGCAGCGCGGCCAGCGACGGGCCGTCCACCAGCTCCATGACCAGGTAGGCCGGGCTGGCCGGGGTGGCCTCGGCGTAGTCGTAGACCTGGGTGATGCCCGGATGGGACAGTTGCCCCACATAGTGCGCCTCGGCGCGGAACCGGGCCATGATCACCGGGTCGTGCACGTACTCCGGCCGGAGCAGCTTGACGGCCACCCGCCGGTCCAGCAGCGGG
>DATCUG010000665.1:0-4243 GCA_036567525.1 Streptosporangiaceae bacterium
GGCCCGCCGACACGGTGCCCGATCTGCCGGGCCTGCGGGTGGCCGACGCCAAGGCGCTGATCGCATCCTTCCTGGCCGAGATGCCCGGCGGCGGCTGGCTGCCCGCGGCCACCGCCGACCGGCTGCTGCGCTGCTACCAGCTGCCGATGGCGCCGTTCCGGCTGGTCACCGACGCCGATCAGGCGGCCGCCGCGGCGGCGGAGTTCGGCCGCCCGGTGGCGGTCAAGGCCGAGGTGCCCGGCCTGGTGCACAAGAGCGAGGCCGGCGCGGTGCTGCTCGGCGTGGCCGGGCCGGACCAGGCCCGCGCGGCGTTCGGCACCCTGGCCGGCCGGTTCGCGGGCCGCTGCACCGGCGCCATCGTCCAGCCCATGATCACCGGCGGCACCGAGGTGATCATCGGCGTGGTGCAGGAACCGGTGTTCGGCCCGCTGGTGGTGTTCGGCCTGGGCGGGGTGGCCACCGAGGTCCTCGGTGACCACGCGGCCCGGCTCGCCCCGCTGACCACGACCGACGCCGACGATCTGATCCATTCCATCCGGGCCGCGCCCCTGCTGCTCGGGCGCGGCGGCCAGCCACCGGCCAGCATCGCGGCGCTGCGCGACGCCCTGCTCCGGGTCTCCCGGCTGGCCGACGACCTGCCCGGGATCACCGAGCTGGACCTGAACCCGGTGCTGGCCTGCCCCGACGGCGCGACCGTGGTGGACGCCCGGGTCCGGGTCAGCGCGCACGCGGCGGCCGACCCGTTCCTCCGCCAGCTACCCGGGGCCCGCCCGGTTCCTACCTAACCCCCTGTCAAGGAGCTGATCCCGACATGACCGTGACCGCCCAGGCCGAGCTCACCAGTGATCAGCTGCAGGCGCTCAACGGATACTGGCGCGCCGCGAACTACCTGTCCGTGGGACAGATCTACCTGATGAGCAACCCATTGCTGGCCGAACCGCTGCGGCCGGAGCACATCAAGCCGCGGCTGCTCGGCCACTGGGGCACCACCCCCGGGCTGAACTTCCTCTGGGCCCACCTCAACCGGATGATCGTCACCCATGACCTGAACATGATGTACGTGATCGGCCCGGGGCACGGCGGCCCGGCGGCCATCGCCGGCACCTGGCTGGATGGCAGCTACACCGACATCTACCCCACCATCGGCCAGGACACGGCCGGGATGGCCCGGCTGTTCCGCCAGTTCTCCTTTCCCGGCGGGGTGCCCAGCCACGTGGCGCCGGAGACCCCCGGCTCCATCCACGAGGGCGGCGAGCTCGGTTACTCGCTGGCGCACGCGCACGGCGCCGCGTTCGACAACCCTGACCTCATCGTGGCTTGTGTCATCGGCGACGGCGAGGCGGAGACCGGGCCGCTCGCCACCAGCTGGCATGGGGGCAAGTTCCTCGACCCGGCCCGGGACGGCGCGGTGCTGCCGATCCTGCACCTGAACGGCTGGAAGATCGCCAACCCGACCGTGCTGGCCCGGATCCCCGAAGCAGAACTGATCGAGCTGCTCCGCGGGTACGGCTGGGAACCGGTGATCGTGGCCGGGTCCGATCCGGACCCGGTGCACCACGAGCTGGCCGCCGCGCTGGACGGCGCGATCGCCCGGATCCGGGAGACCCAGCACCGGGCGCGTTCCGGTTCCGGCTGGCCGGACGGGACGGGGCCGGGACCGCGCTGGCCGATGATCGTGTTCCGCACGCCGAAAGGCTGGACCGGCCCGGCCACCGTGGACGGGCTGCCGGTGGAAGGCACCTGGCGGGCCCACCAGGTGCCGCTGGCCGGGGTCCGCAGCAACCCGGAACACCTGCGCCAGCTGCAAGAGTGGATGCTGTCCTACCGGCCGGCCGAGCTGTTCGACGAAGCCGGGGCGCCCCGCCCGGAGATCCTCCGCTTCGTGCCCAGCGGCGAGCGGCGGCTGGGCAGCAACCCGCACGCTAACGGCGGGCTGCTGCTGCGCGAGCTGGCCATGCCGGACTTCCGCCAGTACGCGGTGCCCGCCACCCCACCCGGGGCCCAGGTCTCCGAACCCACCCGGGTGCTGGGCAAGCTGCTCCGCGACGTCATGCGCGGCAACCTCGCGGCGGGCAACTTCCGGCTGTTCGGCCCGGACGAGACCGAGTCGAACCGGCTCGGCGCGGTGTACGAGGCGACGAGCAAGGTCTTCGCGGGCGAGATCGTGCCCGGGGACAACCACCTGGCCCCCGGCGGCCGGGTCGTCGAGGTGCTGAGCGAGCACATGTGCCAGGGATGGCTGGAGGGTTACCTGCTGACCGGGCGGCACGGCCTGTTCAACTGCTACGAGGCGTTCATCCACATCGTCGACTCGATGTTCAACCAGCACGCCAAGTGGCTGAAGACCAGCCGTGCGCTGCCCTGGCGGCGGCCCATCGCGTCGCTGAACTACCTGCTCACCTCGCACGTGTGGCGGCAGGACCACAACGGCTTCTCGCATCAGGACCCCGGCTTCATCGACCACGTGGTGAACAAGAAGGCCGAGGTGGTCCGGGTCTACCTGCCGCCGGACACGAACACCCTGCTGTCCACCGCGGACCACTGCCTGCGCAGCCGGGACTACGTGAATGTGATCGTGGCCGGCAAGCAGCCCAACCCGGACTGGCTGGACATGGACGCCGCGATCCTGCACTGCACCCGGGGCGCCGGGATCTGGGAGTGGGCCAGCAACGACTGCGACGGCGTGCAACCGGACGTGGTCCTAGCCTGCGCCGGCGACGTGCCCACGCTGGAGGTGCTCGCAGCCACCAGCATCCTCCGCGAGAAGGTGCCCGGCCTGCGCATCAGGGTGGTCAACGTGGTCGACCTGATGCGCCTGCAGCCGGACACCGAGCACCCGCACGGGATGAGTGATGCCGAGTTCAACGCGGTGTTCACGTCGGACCGGCCGGTCATCTTCGCTTACCACGGCTACCCGTGGCTGATCCACCGGCTCACCTACCGCCGCGACGTGCACCACAACATCCACGTCCGCGGGTACAAGGAGGAGGGCACCACCACGACCCCGTTCGACATGGTGGTGCTGAACGACATGGACCGGTTCCACCTGGTCATGGACGTCATCGACCGGGTGCCCGGGCTCGGCGACCGGACCGCCTGGCTGCGCCAGCAGATGGTGGACACCCGGACCCGGCACCACGCCTATGTCCGGGAGCACGGCGAAGACCTGCCCGAGGTGCAGAACTGGGTCTGGCCCGCCACGCTGTCCACCCCACCCGGCGCGGCCGCCGACCCCGGCCCGGCCGCGGCGCCTGCGCTGTCCGCCGAGGAACCGTCCTGACATGAACGTGCTCGTGGTCAACGCCGGGTCGAGCAGCCTCAAGCTGAGCCTGCTCGACCCGGCGGACGAGATCCTGGCCGGCACCGAGGTGCAGCACTGGGACACCGAGGATCCCCCACCCGCACTGCATTCTTTTCTGAACGCCCTCCCCCGCGTCGATGCCGTCGGCCACCGCATCGTGCACGGCGGGCCGAAACTCACCGCCGCGGCGGTGATCGACCCGGCGGTGCGGCGGGAGATCGAGGCGGTCACTGACCTGGCGCCGCTGCACCAGCCCCGGGCGCTGGCCGGGATCGACGCGGTGTCCGCGCTGCTGCCGGGCGTGCCCGCGGTGGCCTGCTTCGACACCGCGTTCCACGCCGGCATGCCAGCCGCCGCCGCGACCTACGCACTGCCCGCGGCCTGGCGGGAGCGGTTCGGCCTGCGCCGCTACGGGTTTCATGGCCTGTCCCACGCGTACGCGAGCCGCCGCGCGGCGCAGTTGCTGGGCACCGCGCCGGAGCGGCTCCGCATCGTCTCCTGCCACCTGGGTGCGGGCGCATCACTCGCCGCCATCCAGCACGGCCAGAGCGTGGACACCACGATGGGCTTCACGCCACTGGAGGGACTGGTGATGGCCACCCGGGCGGGCAACACCGACCCGGGCCTGCTGGTCTGGCTGCTGCAGGACGGCCGGCTCAGCCTGGGCGAGCTGTCCACCGGGCTGGAGCAGCGGTCCGGCCTGGCCGGGCTGGCCGGCCAGGCCGACATCCGGGACGTGCTGCGCAACGCGGACGCCGGCGACCCGGCCGCGACGACGGCCATCGACGTGTACCTGCACCGGCTGCGCCAGCTGATCGCGGGCATGGCCGCGGCCATGGACGGGCTCGACGTGCTGGTGTTCACCGGCGGCGTCGGCGAGCACCAGCCGCCGATCCGGGCCCGGGCCGTGCCTGGCTTCCTCGGCGCCGCCATCGACGACCA
>DATCUG010000666.1:0-7032 GCA_036567525.1 Streptosporangiaceae bacterium
CGGCCAGCGCGAGCGCGTCCTCCATCGCCAGCTTCGTCCCGGACCCGATCGAGAAGTGTGCGGTGTGCGCGGCGTCGCCGAGCAGCACGACGTTGCCGTGCCGCCAGCACTCGTTGCGCACCGTGGCGAAGCTGACCCACCGGGAGTTGTTCAGCAGCACCTCGTGGCCGTCGAGGATGTCGGCGAACAGCTCGCGGACCAGCCCGGCCGACCGCTCATCCGACTCGCCCGGCGCCAGGTCGCCGGCGGCCAGCTCGCCGAAGCCGGCCCGCTGCCACACCCTCTCGTTCATCTCCACGATGAACGTGCTGGCCTTCGCGTCGTACGGGTAGCCGTGGATCTGCATGACACCGTACGGCGTCTGCCGGATGTAGAACTTGAACGCGTCGAACACCAGGTCCGTGCCGAGCCACATGTACTTGCAGTGCCGGATGTCCAGCGTGGGCCGGAACGTGTCCGCGTACCGGGCGCGCACCGTGGAGTTGACCCCATCGGCCGCGACGACCAGATCGTGGGTCCGGCTGAGCTCGGCCACGTCCGGCGCGGGCGTGCGGAAGTACAGCTGCACGCCCAGCGCCCGGCAGCGCTGCTGCAGGATCTCCAGCAGCCGACGCCGGCTCATGGCCGCGAAACCATGCCCGCCGCTGGTGTGCACCGTGCCGCCGGCGTGCACGTCGATGTCGTCCCAGGTGGCGAACTCCCGCTCCATCTGCGCGTAGATCGCTTCGTCGGCGTGCTCGATGCCGCCCAGCGTCTCGTCGGAGAACACGACGCCGAAGCCGAACGTGTCATCGGCCGCGTTCCGCTCCCACACGGTGACCTCATGCCCCGGGCTGAGCTGCTTGATCAGCGCGGCGAAATACAGCCCGCCCGGCCCGCCGCCGGCGACCGCGATGCGCATCGCACCGCCCCCGCTCACCTGGGCTGCGCCGCCTGGCTGCGCAGCACGTACCGCTGCACCTTGCCGGTGGCGGTCCGCGGCAGCGCGGCGACGAACTCAATGGCGCGCGGATATTTATAAGGCGCAATCTTTTCTTTACAGAACGCCTGCAACTGGCCGGTCAGGCCGGCTCCCCCCGGCTGCCCGGATGCGAGGACAACATACGCTTTGACCAGCTGGCCACGGGCCTCGTCGGGCACGCCGACCACCGCGCACTCGGCCACCGCCGGGTGGGCCAGCAGCGCTTCCTCGACTTCCGGGCCGGCGATGTTGTAGCCCGAGGACACGATCATGTCGTCGCTGCGCGCCTGGAAGTAGAAGTAGCCGTCCTCGTCCTGGATGAACGTGTCGCCGGTGATGTTCCACCCGCCCTGCACATAGCTGGCCTGGCGCGGGTCGTTGAGGTACCGGCAGCCGGTCGGTCCCTTGACGGCCAGCCGGCCCGGCACGCCCGGCGGCACCGGGATCCCGGCCTCGTCCAGGATCGTGGCCTGGTAGCCGGGCACGGCCGTGCCGGTGGCGCCGGGTCGGATATCGCCGTCGGCCGCGGACACGAACACGTGCAGCATCTCGGTCGAGCCGATGCCGTCGATCAGGCTGACCCCGGTCGCCTCGCGGAACGCCCGCCAGGTCGCTTCGGGCAGGTGCTCGCCGGCCGAGATGGGGCGGCGCAGCGAGCCGAGCTGCCCGGCCTTGCCCGCCGCGATCATGGCCCGGTAGCCGGTCGGCGCGGTGGAGCACACGGTGACCTGATGTTTCGCGATCTCGTCGGCCAGGTCCTCGGGGCTGGCCTTCTCGATCAGCAGCGTGGCCGCGCCGGCCCGCAGCGGGAACACCAGCAGCCCGCCCAGCCCGAACGTGAACGCCAGCGGCGGCGTCCCGGTGAACAGGTCGTCGGCCACCGGCCGGACCACGTGCCGGGAGAAGGTGTCCGCGATGGCCAGCACGTCCCGGTGGAAGTGCATGGTGGCCTTGGGCCGCCCGGTGGTGCCCGAGGTGAAGGCCAGCAGCGCGACGTCGTCGGCCGCGGTGGGCACGGCCGCGAACTCGGCTGGGGCGGCCGCGGCGCGCTGGGTCAGGTCGCTGGGCGCCGGGCCGCCGTAGCTGATGATGGGCGCGCCGCCCAGGTCGGCCGCGCCCAGATCCTCCTCGAACCGCCAGTCGCACAGGGCCAGATTGACCTGGGCGATCTCCGCGACGGTGGTCAGCTCGCCCGCCCGCAGCAGCGGCATCGTGGTGACCGCCACCGCACCGGCTTTGAGCACGGCCAGCCAGCACGCGGCCAGCCACGGGTTGTTCGGGCCGCGCAGCAGCACCCGGTGGCCGGGCAGCACGCCCAGCTCACCGGTCAGCACCCGGGCGATCTGGTTGACGGTGCGCAGCAGGTCGGCGTAGCTCCACTCATCCCCGTGCGGGGTGAGCAGGCAGCGCCGGTCGCCGCCGTGCCGGGCGATCACCGCGTCGAGCAGCTCGTAGGCGCAGTTCAGCTGCTCCGGGTAGCGCACCTCGGGCAGCTCGAAGATCAGCTCGGGCCAGCTGTCGCGTGGCGGCAGGTTGTCCCGGCAGAACGTGTCCAGGTGTGCCGAGCGGCCCAGCCGGGCGCCGCCCCCCATCGTCATAACGTCACGGTATGGCGTGCTAATGACGATAGTCAATACTTCGGCACACCGAGCCGGGGAACCGGCCACCGGCCTGGCGCCCGGCGGGTACTCAGCGGATCGCCATGCCCTGGACTTCCACCAGCGCCGCGGCGTCCCACAGCCGGCTCACCCCGACGGCGGCCATGGCCGGGTAGTCGCGTCCGGCCAGCCGCCGCCAGACCTGGCCGAGCGCGGCTGAGTTGCGCCGGTAGTCGTCCATGTCGACGACGTAGATCGTCAGCGAGGCGAGCTGGTCCGGGCGGCCACCCGCCGCGGCCAGTGCGGTGAGCAGGTTGCCCAGCGCCACCTCGAACTGGGCCACGATGTCCGCGCCGGTGATCTGCCCGGCGGCGTCCAGCGCGGTCTGCCCGGCCAGCAGGACCAGCGTCCCGTGGCCGACCACGGCGTGCGAAAAGCCGGATGGCCGGGCCAGCTCCGCGGGATTGACACGCTCTATGCTCAAGACTGCACCGCTCCCCCGTCGACGTTGATGCCCTGCCCGGTCAGCGCGCCGTTCCCGAGGCAGAACCAGACCGCGTCAGCCACCTCATCCGGGGTGATCAGGCGGCCGATCGGCTGCTTGCGGTCGAGGATCTGCCGGGCCTGCTCCGGGCTGCGGCCGGTGCTCGCCACGATGGTCCGCACCGTAGTCTCGGTCATCGGTGTGTCCACGTAGCTGGGGCACACCGCGTTGACCGTCACCCCGGTGCCGGCCAGTTCGGCGGCGGCCGACCGGACCAGGCCCAGGACGCCGTGCTTGCTGGCCGCGTAGGCCGCGATGTACGGCTCGCCCAGCCGGGCCGCGCTGGACGCGATGACCACGATCCGCCCGTACCCGGCCGCCCGCATGGCCGGCACGGCCCGCCGGATGCAGCGGAACGGCGCGGTCAGGTTGATGTCCAGCAGCCGCTGCCACTCGCTGTCCGGGGTCTTCTCCAGCCGGGCCGAGAACGCCGCGCCCGCGTTGGCGATGAGCACGGCGACCGGCCCCCACTCTCGCTCGACCCCGGCGAACACGCCGTCGACCGCGGCGCCCGTGGTGATGTCCGCGGGCAGCACCAGGGCCGGTCCCGGGCAGCGGCCTGCGGTGGCGGCCAGTTCGCCCTCGCTCCGGGCGGTCAGCGCCACCCGGAGCCCGCCGCGGCTCAGCCGCTCGGCGATCGCCTGCCCGATGCCCCGCCCGGCCCCGGTGACCAGTGCGATCGGTGCCGGTTCAGCCATCGGCCCTCCTGTGCACGTGGTCCGCGCCCCGCCAGTCCGGGCAGCTTATCTCGGTAGCATTACGTGGACCAGAAAGACGCGATACCGAGGTGATGGATGCCAGCCCCGGCGGCCAGCAGCACGACCAGCCGCGATGCGGCTCGCCCACGGGAACTGATCCTCACCTTCTACGGGCTGTACCGGGAGGCCGTCCGGGGCTGGATCTCCATCGCGCACCTGATCAGGCTGATGGCCGAGGTCGACGTGGACGCGCCCGCGGTGCGCTCGGCCGTCTCCCGGCTCAAGCGGCGCGGCCTGATCGAGGCCCGCGCGGTGGCCGGCGCGGCCGGGTACTCGCTGTCCCCGGCCGGGCAGCAGCTGCTGGCCGAGGGGGACCCGCGCATCTTCGGCCGCCAGCCAGCTCAGCTCGGTGACGGCTGGGTGCTGGCCGTGTTCTCCGTGCCGGAATCCGAGCGCGGTAAGCGGCACGTGCTGCGCTCCCGGCTGGATCAGCTCGGCTTCGGCTCGGCCGCGTCCGGGGTGTGGATCGCACCGCAGCAGCTGGCTGAGGAGGCCCGGCACCGGATCGGCACGCTTGGCCTGAGTGACTACGTGGAGCTGTTCGAAGGCGCGCGGATGCCGCTGGCCCAGCTGCGCGCCGCGGTCGGCGAGTGGTGGGACCTGTCCGGCCTGGCCGAGGTGTACGACGGCTTCTGCGCCACTCATGAGCCGGTCATGCGCCGCTGGTCGCGGCAGCGCCGGGCGGGCGACGCGGCCGCGTTCGCCGACTACATGCGGGCGGTGGACAGCTGGCGCAAGATCGTCTACCGGGACCCCCGGCTGCCCGCCGAACTGCTGCCCGCGGACTGGGTGGGCAACCGGGCCGAACGAATCTTCTTCGGGCTGCATGCGGCGCTGCGCGGGCCCGCCGAGAAGCACGTCATCTCGGTGCTGGAGAGCGGGTGACCGGCCCGGCCCGGGCTCAGCTGGCGCAGATGTTCTGACTTGCGGTCCGCGAGGAGATGCTCGGCGAGGGGGTCGGCGCCACCGACTGGGTGGACTGCGAGGCGGTGGTACTGCCGTAGTCGCTGCCCAGCACCAGGATCAGCCGGGGGCTGCTGCCGGGCACCTGCTCCATCACCGCTCCGGGTACCTTGCTCAGCAGCAACTTGGCCTGCGCACGGCTGCCCTGGTGATACTTGATCACGGTTTCCGTCACGTTGGTGCTGGTGTCCTGCGTCTCCGCGGTCACGTGGAACCCCTTCTGCTGGAGCATCCCGCCCACCGTGTTCTGCAGCCCGGACTGCGCCGTCCCGTTGCGCACCGCCACCTTCACGCTGTGCGCCGGGATCTTCGGCGCCTTGGCCGGCTTCAGCGTGCTGCTGGTGACCGGCGTGTCGTTGATGAAGTCCTGGAAGATCCGGCTGTCCTCAGGCTGGGTCCACAGCAGGTTGGCCGTGTCGGTCGGCACGACCTGGGACCGCGGATACGTGGGCAGGGTGAAGAACGTGACCGCGCTGGCCGGCAGGTTGCGCACGCTCATGGCCAGGTCATAGAGGCCGTGCAGGCCGCCCATCTGGCTGTCCACGGTGATCGACTTGGTCGCCGCGTCCAGGAAGTGGTAGATGGCCAGCGGGTCCAGCAGCCGGCTCTTGACCCGGTCGACCAGTGCGGACATGAAGGCCTGCTGGCGGCCGATCCGCTCCAGGTCACTGCCGTTGCCCAGGGTGTACCGGGCCCGGACGTAAGCCAGTGCGCCCAGCCCGTGCAGCAGGTGGTGCCCAGGCTTGAGGTGCAAGCCTGACTTCGGGTCGTTGATCTCGGTGGTGTTGCACTCCTCCACGCCGCCGAGTGCGTTCACCATGTCCCGGAAACCTTCGAAGTTGACCACCACGAAGTGGTCGATGTGGATGCGGGTGTCCTGCTCCAGCGTCTTCTCAGTGCACGCGACGCCCAGGTCGGTGTGGTT
Source organism: Streptosporangiaceae bacterium (assembly GCA_036567525.1). Lineage (GTDB taxonomy): Bacteria > Actinomycetota > Actinomycetes > Streptosporangiales > Streptosporangiaceae > RYN-230. The sequence goes on from DATCUG010000666.1 coordinate 5,750, forward strand.
GCCGTGCAGGTTGCCCAGGGCGAACGCTTCGTTGATCTTGTACGTGGTGGGGCTGGTCGTCTGCCCGTTGCCCATCGTGCAGGCCGGGATGTTCACCCACGAGTCACGCGGGATGGACATCACGTTGACCCACTTCCTGTCGGCCGCGATATGCATGATCATCAGCGTGTCGGACTGATCCGTCGCCAGCCCCTGGCCGAAGCCCTTGCCCTGCTTGTTCCGGGTGTCCGAGCCGATGATCATGATGTTCTCGGCCTGCGGGTGCGTGTCCACCGGCTGCGTGCCGAGATCGCCGGAGATGTTCAGCTGGTGCAGGTTGCCGTTCAGGTGCCGGTAGACCGCGTACGCGCCGCCCAGCGCGATGAACAGCACGGCCGCGACGCCGCCCGCCGTCCAGGCCAGGATCTTCTTCTTCCGGCCGGGATGGCCGCCGGCCGCCGGGGCCGGGACCGCGTTCCCGCCCGGCGGGCTGGCGTCACCGGCCGGGCTGTCCGCCACCGGGCTGCCCGCCGCCGGGCCGGCGGCCTCGCCGCTGTCGCCGGCGACCTCGTCCCCATCATCGTGCTCCGCGTTGGCAGGCACGTCCCCCTCGCCCGGGCCAGGCTCATCCATGTCAGCGGGCCCCATGCGTTCTCACCCCATACCCCGATGCAACTGGGGGGCCGTTCGATTTCGGCACACCGCGCCCGGCCGTCGCGCAGCGTCACATTTCGGTGTGCAAACCATCTCACTGGGCGCAACGTGACAGTCGCGCAGATAGTTTCACAGTCCAGTAATTACCCTCCTGAGACGGAATAGTCTATGTTGAGCGGGAGTTACTCTCCGTAATCGAGGTAGGTCCACCGCACCGCGCAGATTGGGCCGTCAGCGGAGTAACAACGCGAGGGCGCCCGCCGTTGTTATGGCAGGAAGGCCTCTTCCCCCTGACGGGCCCTGGCTTGCCCCCGGGCCAGGGCCCGTCCCTAAGCCTGGCCGAGCTTGAACCTCAGTTTTCAGAAAGCGCGGCCAGCTGGCTGAGGTGGCGCTCGGCCTCGGCCGGCTCCATCGGCGGGCCGGCATTGGTGATGCCGTGGGCGGCGAGCGCGCGGTCCAGGTCCGCCAGGGCCGGGCCCGGTGCGGCTTGCGGGATGTCGGTGCCGGTGGCGGGGCGGCCGATTTCCCGCACGGCGCTCAGGAAGCTGTCGTCGGCGTGCACCAGGAGGACCCGGGCCGCCCCGCCCAGCACCCGGAAGGTGTGCGGGACCCCGGCCGGGAACTGGACCCAGTCCCCGGGACCGGCCTGC
>DATCUG010000667.1:0-12025 GCA_036567525.1 Streptosporangiaceae bacterium
GGCGCCACCACCGCCCCGTGCTAGCAAACACCGTGCTGACCACACCGTGCTGACCACACCGTGCTGACCACACCGTGCGCTGCCCGCACCCCATGCTGACCTGCCCCGGAGTCCCCTCCCCGGGGCAGGTCGGTTATGTCCCGGCGTCGAGTACCCGCACCGGGTCGCCGATCCGGATGGTGCCGGTCGCGTCCGGGATCAGGTTCTGGCCGAACACCAGCCGCTGGCCGAACCGGCGGCGCCGGCCGAGCATGGCCAGCGGCTGCTTCCCCCGCTCCGCGGTCTGCTGGTCGATGGTGGTGACCACGCAGCGCCCGCACGGCTTGGCCACCCGGAACGGCACCGCGCCAAGCTGGATCCGGCGCCAGCCATCCTCGGCCCACGGCGCCGAGCCCGCCACCACCACGCTGGGCCGGAACCGGGTCATCGGCACGGCCGGCTGGCCATCCTCGATCAGCCACCGGCCCAGTGCGTCCAGCGAGCCCTCCGTGGTGAGCAGCAGAGGATAGCCGTCCGCGAAGCTCACCCGGTCCCCGGGCGCACCGAACTCGGGATCCACCTGGCGGCGGGCCGGGTCGTCCAGGTGCACCAGGCGCACCGGCCGCCTCAGATAAGCGGAGAACCAGGCGTCGGCCGCCGGTCCCGCGGCGGCCGCGCGGACCTTCGATTGCCATACGCTGACCCACACCATCTCCGCGCCATAGGCCTCCGCCGGGGCGGGGATGAGCAGCGGCGGCATCCCGGCCGCCGACAGGTGCAGGCTTTCCCCGGTGCGGTAGCCGGTGCCATAGCTGGCGGCGATCAGGGCCAGGGCCGGCTCGGCGCGCTGGGTGATGAACTTGCCGTCCGGGTCGACCACCATCCAGCGCCGGTCACCGGCCAGCCCCCACGGCTCGACCTCCGCCTCGGCCAGGTCGATGGCCCGGCCGGCCTTGACCGGATAGATGTGGATCGAGGCGATAGTCATCTGTCGGGCCGCATCCATCGCAGCTAGGGCTCCTCGTCGCGGTGGGCCAGGTCAGGATATCAGCGCGACTGGTCCAGGCTCTATTGGGAACATCAGTTCGATATTTGCTAATGTGGTGGGGTGGCAGAGTACGTTCCACCGGGCTGGCCGGCCGGAGTACACCCGCCGGGCGGGCCGGATTTCGAGGCCACCGCGGTGGCCTGGCTGCTCGACGTGGTGCCGCCCGACTACCGGCTATACGGCGTGCTGCGGCGGCACCCGATCGCGCTGGCCACCATGGCCAAGCATCACCTGGACGCCTGCGTGCGGGGGGCCCGCGCGGGCTACCGCAGCACCCGGACCGAGCTGGGCGAGGCACTGCCCGCGGCCGGGGTGGACGCGGTGCTGGAGGCGTACCGCGCCGAGGGACGCCGACTGGTGGCGGCCGCTCAGGCCGCCGACCTGATCGGGCGGGCGCTGCGCGGTGAGGTGTTCCGGCCCAAATTGCGCGAGGGGTAGCGGTCAGCTCTCGGCCCGGAGCACCAGCACGGCCATGCCGTCGGCGGCGGGGCGGCCGCCGAAGCCGCGGACTTCCTCGTGCACCTTGGACGCCACCACGTCGGCGGTCAGCCCGGCGCAGCCGGCCAGCAGCCGGGCCAGGCCGTCGTCATCATCCAGCAGCCGGTTTCCGTCCCGGCGCCGGGTCACTCCGTCGGTGACGCAGAGCAGCAGGTCGCCAGCACTTAGCTGGGCCGGCTGCGCGGTGAAGCTGAGCCCGTCGATCACCCCGAGCACCGGCTGCGGGGCCGCCACCGGCTCTGGCCCGGCACCGGAAACCGGCTGCACCAGCGGCAGCGGCTGCCCGGCGCAGGCCAGCGAGAGCCGCACCTCGCCATCCGGCCCCGGCTCGGTGATCTCCCCGTGCACCAGGGTGAGGAACGTGCCGGGCGCCCGCTCGTCCAGGATGAGCTGGTTGAGCCGGTCCAGCACCGCCGGGATGCCGAGCCCGTCCGCGGCCAGGATGCGCAGCGTGTTCCGGGCCAGCGAGGTCACGGCCAGGGTGGCCGGGCCGGTCCCGCACACCTCCCCGACCGCGAACCGCCACCGCCCGGGCCCGGCCGGGAACACGTCGCAGAAGTCGCCGCCCGCCGCGGCCGCCGCGCCGGCGCCGGGCAGGTCGTGCGCCACGGCCAGTTCCACCCCGGGGACCCGGGGCAGCTCGGCGGGCAGCAGCACGGCCCGCAGCGCCTGCCCGGCCGCCTGCTGCTGCGCTGCCAGCCGGGCATTCTCCAGGGCGAGCGCGATCCGGCCGGCCAGATCCTCGGCCAGGCTGAGCACCTCACGGGATGGCCGCCCGGTGTGCGGGCCGCCCAGCACCAGCAGCCCGGACACGCCGCCCGGGGTGGCCAGCGGGAAGCACCACGCTCCACGGGCGGCCAGCTCAGCCACTCCAGCGGGGGCACCGGCCAGCCCAGCGGGGATACCGGCCAGCCCAGCGGGGGCACCGGCCAGCCCAGCGGGGGCACCGGCCAGCCCAGCCGGAGGACCGGCCAGCCCGGCCGGGCCAGGGCCAGCCAGCGGCCAGCGCTGCGCCGCACGTGGCTGTGCCGCATCCGGCTGTGCCGCACCTGGCGACGCCGCACCGCCTGGCCGGCCGGGAGGCGGCCACGGCGCGCTAGCTTTTGCCCGCTCCAGCAGCCAGTTCAGCGCGGCGGACTGCCGCTCGTCGGCATGCCGGGCAGCCAGCACGCTCAGCTCCGCATCCGGGCCTGCCGCCAGCACCGCGCACCATTCGGCCAGCCGGGGCACCGCGACCTGCCCGGCCACGGCCAGGATCCGGTCCGCGTCCAGCGGGCCGGCCAGCAGCTCACTGGCCTCGGCCAGCACATCGATGCGGGCCCGCCGGGCCCGTTCCAGCCCGGCCAGCCGGGCCCGTTCCAGCGCCGCCGCCATGCTGTCGGCCAGTTGCTGCAGGCGCTGCACGTCGCTGTCGCCGAACCGGCCGGGCAGCACCGCGGCCACCGCCAGCACCCCGGTCACCCGGCCGTCCACGATGAACGGCACGGTGGCCACCGACGGGGCGGTGCGGAGCAGCGCGGCCGGGCTGATCCCGGTCGCGGCGCGCACCGACAGGTCCCCGTCCTCGTCGGCCACCAGGGCGTAGGCCGCGTCACCGGCCACGATGACCCGGGCCGAGCCGACGGCCTGGCGGAGCAGGTCGTCGTAGCCGGGCACCGCGGGCGGCTGGGCGACGGCCGGGCTGGCCGCCCGCACGTTCCAGGCCGCCGCTGGCACGGCCGACTCGGCCGCGTCCGGATCGCCGACCGGCTCGGTCAGGCCGGTCTTCTGCCCAGCCAGCCCCATCCGGAACCAGACGGCCTTGGCCTCGGCCCCGTAGCTCACTCCCCACGCCGACGCCAGCGCGGAAGGCAGCAGCAGTCCGCGGCCATTGGTGCGTTCGGCCGGAATGCTCTCGTCACGGGCGGGACCTGGCACCATCCTGGCCGGGTGGCTGTCCCGGACCACCACCTCGACCGCACTGGCCGCCAGCTTGCAGGTGACCTGCACCTGGGTGCCCGCGTGCACCACGGCGTTGGTGACCAGCTCGCTGGTCAGCAGCACGGCATCGTCGACGAGCTCGGTGTCGGGCGGGGCCGGGCGAGTGTCCAGCCAGCCCTGCAGGGTCTCCCGGACGAACTTGCGCGCCGCCGCCACGGCCGCCGGCTCTGGCCGGTACGCCGCGCTCACGACTCGATCGTTGCGCCGCTTCACATGCCCCCTTGGCGGTGCCGGCTGAGACCCTCTGGCCGAATTCCTGCGAGGTGCGGGATGACCAGCCATATCGAAAAGTGAGCCACCGGGGGGCGGGACCGCCGCCATCGTGACACAGTCGTGACCCTGCTCCGGGGCAATCAGGATCGGTCACCCAACACCGGCGCGGGCCGGGACCAGCCATCGCCAGCGACGTACTCCCGCACCACCTTGGCGGGGACGCCAGCGACCACGCACCGGTCCGGCACCTGGCCGCGGACCACCGAACCCGCGGCCACCACCACATTACGGCCGATCCGTGCCCCGGGCAGCACTATCACCCCAGCTCCCAGCCATGTTCCCGGGCCGATGGAGACCGCGGTGTTGCTCGGCCACTGGCGGCCGATGGGCACGTCAGGGTCGCTGTAGCCGTGGTTCTGGTCGGTGATGTACACGTACGGGCCGGTGAATACGTCGTCCCCGATCGAGATGGAGTAGTGCGCCACCAGGTGGCTGCCGCGGCCGATCACGCACCGGTTCCCGATGTGCAGCACGGACGCGTCGCCGAGCTCGTGCCCGGGCACCATGCCCGCGGACAGCGAGACCTGGGCCGCGATCATCGTGCCGGCGCCGATCTCGATCCACTTCTCGCCGTACAGCGCCCCGGTGGGAAACGCGATGACCGAGCCGGCCCCGAACCCGGCGAACCGCCGCCCGGCCGGGGTGCCCGCGGTGATCGCGCCGGCCTGCTGAGCCGAGTGCCAGGCCCGGTGCACCAGGCGCCAGGCCAGCCCGCGGCCGGCGGTGACGAAAGCGTCCTTGCCTGGCATGGGCGGCTACGGTACCCGGGGGGTGACCGGCAGCACCCGGCGGCCGGAAACCGGCGCCGCCAGCTGGCCGCAGGCCCCGTCGATTTCGCTGCCCCGGGTGTCCCGCACCGTGACCGGGATGCCGCGGGCCGCCAGCCGGCCCTCGAACTCGCGCATCGCGCCGGGTTCGGACGCCGTCCAGCGGGACCCCGGGGTGGGGTTCAGCGGGATGAGGTTGACGTGCGCCAGGTGCCCGGTGAGCAGTCCGGCCAGCCGGTCGGCGCGCCACGGCTGATCGTTGATGTCCCGGATCAGCGCGTACTCGATGGACACCCGGCGGCCGGTGGCCGCGGCATAGCCCCACGCCGCGTCGAGTACCTCGGCCACTTTCCAGCGCCGGTTCACCGGCACCAGCTCATCGCGCAGCTCGTCGTCTGGTGCGTGCAGCGACACCGCGAGCCGCACCGCGAGCCCTTCCGCCGCCAGCCGCCCGATCGCGGGCACCAGGCCGACGGTGGACACGGTGACCGACCGCTGCGAGATGCCCAGCCCGTCCGGCACCGGGTCGGTGATCCGGCGCACCGCGCGCAGCACGCTGGCGTAGTTGGCCAGCGGCTCCCCCATGCCCATGAACACGATGTTGGAGACCCGGCCCGGGCCGCCCGGGATCTCGCCCCGGGTCACCGCCCGGGCGCCCGCCACCACCTGGGCCACGATCTCGGCCGCGGACAGGTTCCTGGTCAGCCCGGCCTGGCCGGTCGCGCAGAACGGACAGGCCATCCCGCAGCCGGCCTGCGATGACACGCACATGGTGACCCGGTCCGGGTAGCGCATCAGCACCGACTCGATGAGCGCGCCGTCGAACGCCCGCCACAGCGTCTTGCGCGTCGTGCCCTGGTCGCAGGACAGCTCCCGCTGCGCGGTGAGCAGCCGGGGCAGCAGCGCGCCGGCCAGCTGCTCCCGGGCCGCGGCGGGCAGGTCGGTCATCTCGGCCGGGTCGTCGGTCAGCCGGGCGAAGTAATGCCTGGCCAGCTGATCGGCCCGGAACGGCGGCCCGCCCAGCTCAGCGGCGGCCCGGCGGCGGTCGGCCGGGTCCAGGTCGGCCAGGTGCCGCGGCGGGCGGGTCAGGGTTCGATCAGCAGGCACCTGAGCTCCGTGGGATGGTCTGCAAAACGCTTAACAATATCCCGCGTGCGGCTCCGGTGACCTGCGCAGAATCAGTATCTTTTCGGACATGCCGACGTTGCGCAGGAGCGGGCGGGACGCCAGTCCCGCGGCCTCCCCGGGCCACCCCGACATCCTGCTCAGCAGCGAGAGCCCGTACGGCAGCCGCCGCCTGGTGCTGGAGTACGACGGCTCGACCACCGCCGCCTACGTCTATGACCAGTCAGCTGTGATCGCGGCGGTGTGGATCGCCAACCACGGGCCCGCGCCGCAGGCCGCCGATCCGGCCCTGGTCGCGGCGGGCCAGGCCCCGGTCATGCCGGCCGGCCACACCAAGCACCCGGACGGCTACCCGCAACTGGACCGCCGGGTGCTGCGCGCGCTGTGGTTCGAGGAAGGCGACGGCGTGGCCGTGGTCGAGGGCGGCCGGCTGCTGGCTGTCGTCCCCGGCTGGTCCGACGTGTCCCGTGGCATGCCTGGCTACAGCCGGGAGTGTATCGGCCAGACCCCGTTCGCGTGGGCGCTGGACGACGCGATGGAAGGGCTGGGGCCACGCGCCGACCGGGCCACCGGGTTCTGGCGGTGGCGGGCCGGCGAGGGCGCCTGGGCCGGGTTCCAGCAGGCGCTGCTCGGCCACCTGCTCGGCCGGCTCGGCCCCGGCTCGCGGTACTGGGATGTCAGCGCGGGCAAGATGCCGCTGGCCGGGGTGTCCGAGCGCCCGCCGACCCGGGACCGCCCGTTCACCGTGCTGTCCACCATCGGCATGAGCTGCCAGCGGATGCCGGTGGTCGAGCAGTACGCCGAGGACCCGACGGCATCGGCGCGGATCGAGCTGGCCCTGGCCACCACGATGCCGAGCCCCGACGCGGCGCGGATCTTCCTGTGGCTGGCGCACTATCCGTGGCGTGCCGTCACCTGGTTCGGGCCGGGACACACGATCCGCTGGTACCACGAGCCGGCCACGTTCCCGCTCGGCGGCGGGAACACGGCGGTACTGCTGCTCGACGACCCGGCCCAGCTCATCGGCCCGGACGTGCCGGACATGTCCGGGTTCTCGTTTGGCGGCGACCCGGTGCGCTGGCTATGGGTGCTGCCGATCAGTGAGCGGGAGCGGCTGTTCGCCAAAGAACGCGGCTCGGCCAGCCTGGTCACCCAGCTCGCCGCGCACCGCCGTAGCTGGGTGGTAACTCAATAGTGCTTTTTATTAACGCAGTGCATTGCGCCTCGCCGTGAGGCACAATGCACCGCGCTAATAACGTGTCAGTGAATATGCAGGTTGACGCCTAGCAGGGGGAGCCACCAGAGGAAGATGGCCAGCAGGGCAGACAGCACGCCCTTCAGCAGGCCGACGGTGATGTAGTGCTTCTCCCAGGCCACCACGAGGCCGATGATCACGTAGAGCAGGAAAACAAGGCCATACTTGCGCCTGAAGATCCACATTGCAATTTGCTCCGCATCTCCCCCGTTGGTACGTACGAGTCGCACGCAAAGTCCCCGGGGAATGCCGCGGCAAACGTTAATTGAGGAAGATCGTCAGCAGCAGCCAGACCACTGGCGCGGTGATGAGCAGCGAATCGATCCGGTCCAGGATGCCGCCGTGCCCGGGCAGCACCCGGCCCATGTCCTTGATCTGCAGGTCGCGCTTGATCATCGATTCGGAAAGGTCACCGAGAGTGGCCGCGGCCACCGCGGCCACCCCCAGCACGACGCCCTGCCACCAGGTGCCGTGCAGCAGCAGCGTGAGCACCAGCACACCCGCCACCGCGCAGGCGGCCACCGACCCGGCCAGCCCTTCCCAGGTCTTGCTCGGGCTGATCACCGGGGCCATCGGGTGCCGCCCAGTCAGCACGCCGACCGCGTAGCCACCGACGTCACTGCAGACCGGCAGGATGAGGAACGCGAGCACGCGCCGCGGGCCGTCCGGCGCGGCCAGCATCAGCCCGACGAACGAGGCCATCAGCGGCAGGTAGGCCAGCGCGAACAGGCCGGCCGTGATGTCCCGCAGGTACCCCGCGCTGCCGCCGGGCATCCGCCAGGCCAGCACGCCGATCACCGTCACGGCCAGCGCGGCCACCAGCGGGCGGGTGCCGTTCGTGTAAGCCAGGGCCAGCATGAGCGCGCCGCCCACCGCCACCGGCGGCGATGGCAGCCGGATCTCCCGCTCACCGAGCGCCCGGCCCAGCTCCCACAGCGCCAGCCCGACCACCGCCGCCATGTAGATCAGGAACGTCCACTTGACCGTGAACAGGGCCACGATAGCCAGCGCACCCATGCCGAGGCCGACCCCGATGGCGGCAGGCAGGTTCCGCCCCGCCCGGGACCGCTTGGGCGGCGGCGCGCCATCCGGGTCCGCTGGGGCAGGTACTGGCGTTGGGCTGGAAAGGTTGTTGCTCGTGCGGTCAGGCCCCGTGCGGTCAGGTTCGGTGTGGCCGGGGTCGTGGAGCTCGTCAGCGGCCAAGCTCAGACCTCAAGAAGCTCGGCTTCCTTGTGCCGCAGCAGGTCGTCTACCTGCCCGACGTAGGTGTGCGTGAGTTCTTCCAGTTCGGCCTGCGCGCGGTGCACCTCGTCCTCGCCCGCCTCGCCGGCCTTGACCATCTTGTCCAGGGTGTCCTTGGCGTGCCGCCGGATGTTGCGGATGGAGACCCGGCTGTCCTCGGCCTTGTGCCGGGCCACCTTGATGTAGTCCTTGCGCCGCTCTTCGGACAGCTCGGGGAACACGACCCGGATGATGGCGCCGTCGTTGGACGGGTTGACTCCGAGGTCGCTGTTCCGGATGGCCTTCTCGATGTTGCTCAGCGAAGACTTGTCGAACGGCTGGACGATCACCATCCGGGGTTCCGGGATGTGGAACGAGGCCAGCTGGTTGACCGGCGTCTGGGTCCCGTAGTACTCGGCCGTGATCTTGGCGAACATCGTCGGGTGGGCGCGGCCGGTACGGATGGTGCCGAACTCTTCCTTGGCGACCGCGACGGCCTTCTCCATCTTCTCCTCCGCTTCGAGGAGAGTTTCGTCTATCACTGCGGCTCCTGTGGTCCTGGTGCCTTCACGGGTTCGCGCATGCCAGCCCTGGATGTTGTGACCGTCAGTAGTCTCCTGACCGGCATATCAGTGTGCCGATCTTCTCACCGCGCACCGCCCGCGCGACGTTGCCCTCTTCCATCAGGTCGAAAACGACGATGGGCAGGCCGTTGTCCATGCACAGGCTCACCGCGGTCGCGTCCATGAACTTCAGCTCGCGGCGCAGCACCTCGCCGTAGTCGATCTGGGCGAACCGGGTCGCGTCCGGGCTGCGCCGCGGGTCCGCGTCGTAGACCCCGTCCACCTGGGTCCCCTTGAGCACCGCTTCCGCACCGATCTCCAGCGCGCGCTGCGCGGCGCAGGTGTCGGTGGAGAAAAACGGCGCGCCCAGGCCCGCGCCAAAAATGACCACGCGGCCCTTTTCCAGGTGCCGGATGGCCCGGCGCGGGATGTACGGCTCCGCCACCTGGCCCATCGTGATCGACGTCTGCACCCGGGTCTCGATGCCCAGCTTCTCCAGCACGTCCTGCAGGGCCAGGCAGTTGATGACCGTGCCCAGCATGCCCATGTAGTCGGCCCGGGCCCGGTCGATGCCGCGTTCGGCCATCTGGCGGCCGCGGAACATGTTGCCGCCGCCGACCACGGCAGCCAGCTCGACGCCGTCGGCGACCACCGCGGCCATCTCCTTGGCCAGGTGGAACACCACGTCAGGCGAGATGCCGAGCGGCTCGTCCCCGGAGAACGCCTCCCCGGACAGCTTCACCACCACCCGGTTCCAGCGGCGGTGGGCCGGGGCCGGGTCCGGGACCTCCAGGGTTCCCACGCCGGTGGCCCCGGCGCTGGTGGTCCCAGCGCTGGTGGTCCCAGCGGTGGTGGTTCCGGCGCTGGTGGGGCCGGGGCCGGTGCTCCCGGAGCCGGTGGCCCCGGGGGCGGCCCCGAACCGGGCCGCGTCTGCGGCGGGCGGGATGTCCGGGCCCGCGGCGGCGCCCGCCGGGTGGCTCACGCCGCCGCTGACCGGATGTTGTCCCCCGCTCGCCGCCATCAGGCCTGGCCCACCTGGAACCGGGCGAAGGCCCGCACGGTGACGCCCTGCTCGCTGAGCAGCTGCTTGATCGCCTTCTTCGGCTCACGCACGAACGGCTGCTCGGTGAGCACGACATCCTTGAAGAACGCGTTCAGCCGGCCCTCGACGATCTTCGGCACGGCCTGCTCCGGCTTGCCCTCGTCCCGGGTGATCTGCTCCATGATGCGGCGCTCGTGCTCGACCACGTTGGCGGGCACCTCGTCCCGGGTCAGGTACTGCGGCCGCATCGCGGCTATCTGGTGCGCCACGTCCTTGGCCGTGTCGGCGGACGGCTTGTCCAGCTGAACCAGCACGCCCACGGTCGGCGGCAGGGCCGGGTCGGACTTGTGCAGGTAGGTGGCCACGTAACCACCCTCGAACAGGGTGTACCGGCCGAGCTCCAGCTTCTCCTTGAGCGAGGCGCTGGCCTCGTCGATGAGCTGCTGGACGGTGGTGCCCGGGCGGACCTCCAGGCCGAGCAGGGTCAGCCGGTCCGGGGTGCGGTGCTCCAGCGCGGCCTTCGCGATCTGCGCGGCCACCTCCTGGAACGGCTCGGTCTTGGCCACGAAGTCGGTCTCGCAGTTCAGCTCCACGAGCACCCCAGCCTCGGTGCCGGCCAGCTCTGCCGTCACCAGGCCGTTGCCCGCGGTCCGCGACGCCCGCTTGCTCACGTCCTTGGCCCCCTTGAGCCGGAGGATCTCGATCGCGGCGTCGAAGTCGCCGTCGGCCTGCTCCAGGGCGTTCTTGCAGTCAAGCATGCCCGCGGCCGTCTGCTCACGCAGCCGCTTCACGTCCGCGGCGGTGAAGTTCGCCATGTCCTCATCTCTCGCTGTCTGTCTTGGTGGGTGGACGGACCCCAGTGGCCCGGGCCCGGAGCTGGCCTGCTGCCCCGGGCCGCGGGGCCAGCCTCGGGTCAGGCCTCCGGCTCAGCCGCGGGGGTCTCCGTCGCCGCCGGGGTCCCGGTCGCCTCGGTGGCGTCCGCCTGGGCCGGCTGGTCAGCCGGGGCGGCGCTCGTCCCGTTGGCGGCGCTGGTCCCGTTGGCCGTTCCGTTCGCCGACCCGTTGGCGGCCGCGCCGTTGGCGGCGGTCTGGGCCGCGGCCTCGTCACTGGCCGTCTTGCCCTCCAGGACCTGCAGCTCCCACTCGGCCAGCGGCTCCTCGGCGCCAATCTCGCCGGCCCCGGCCGGCGTGGACGGCTTGGCCTCGCCGTCCGCCGCGCCAGCCCGCGCGATCAGGCCGTCGGCCACCGCGTCGGCGACCACCCTGGTCAGCAGGGAAACGCTGCGGATCGCGTCGTCATTTCCGGGGATTGGGTAGGTGACCTCGTCCGGGTCGCAGTTGGTGTCCAGGATGGCGATCACCGGGATGCCCAGCTTGCGGGCCTCGCTGACCGCGATGTGCTCCTTCTTGGTGTCCACCACCCAGATCGCGCTCGGCACCCGGGACATGTCCCGGATCCCGCCCAGCGACCGCTCCAGCTTGTCCCGCTCCCGGCGCAACTGGAGGAGCTCCTTCTTGGTCATCCCGGAACCGGCGACGTCGTCGAAGTCGATCTCCTCGAGTTCCTTGAGCCGCTGCAGCCGCTTGAACACGGTGGAGAAGTTGGTCAGCATGCCACCCAGCCAGCGCTGGTTGACGAACGGCATGCCCACCCGGCGGGCCTGTTCGGCCACGGCTTCCTGGGCCTGCTTCTTGGTCCCGACGTAGAGGATCGAGCCGCCGTGCGCGACGGTCTCCTTGATGAACTCGTACGCGGTGTCAATGAAGGCAAGCGACTGCTGGAGGTCGATGATGTAGATGCCGTTGCGCTCGGCCAGGATGAATCGCTTCATCTTGGGGTTCCAGCGCCGGGTCTGGTGCCCGAAGTGCACGCCGCTCTCGAGGAGCTGCCGCATGGTGACGACCGGAGCCATGCCCGCGGTCCCCTTCCTGTTACGCGCCGCGCCTGATCGCGCCGACGCTCTCGGTTGCTGCCTGGCGTCCGGGCGCACCCGCCGCGACGTGTCAGCCGCGGACCGGTGGGAAGCGTCCCGCCGGAATGCTCAGCACCCCTGGCGGCAAGCGGACGCGCGAATTTGGCCGTGGAACCGCCCCTACATGGCGGCGCTTCTGCGGCCTTGCCGAAAGTCTACCCGCTCCAGCAAGACCCCCGGATCTTCCTAACGCCCACGCCCGCTGACTCGCGGCCACCGCGCCGCGCGGCCGGCGGGGCAACCCGAGCCCGCCGCCCGCGCGGTCCGTCCGGGCCAACCCGAGCCCGCCGCCGCGCGGCCGT